>DAIEQP010000264.1 GCA_027347805.1 Ignavibacteria bacterium
ACTTTGTTTTCCCTTCCGAACCATTTTATTCAATCCGCCGGAAATAGTACCAATCCAAATTGTATTGTTTTTATCAACAAGAAAAGAACTTACGCTGTTATGACTAAGGGAATTTTGATTGCTTGGATTATTGCGATAGTGTTTAAATTGTGTCGTGCGATAGTTTAACTTGTTTAAACCGCTGCCGTTCGTACCAATCCAAATCAGTCCGGATCTATCTTCCATGATACTCAGCAGGGAATTATTACTGAGAGAATAATTATCGTTCGGGTTATTACGAAAATGATAAAACTTTTCGGTTCTCTTATCAAATAAATTGAGACCGCCATAATTTGTGGCAATCCAAATCCTCCCATCCTTATCTTCCAGGATGCTCATAACAGTATTGTCGCTTAGCGAAAAAGGATTTTGTGAATCAGCGAGATATTTTTTAAAGGAATTATTTTTTTTATTGAATAGATAAAGTCCTTTAATTGTGCAGATCCAAATATTTTTTTCTCTGTCTTCATAAACTTTGAAAATCAGATCGGAGGAGGGTATGCTTGTGTTTTTTGAATCACTAATATAATTTATAAATTTTTTATTGCTTGGATTGTATACAGATAGCCCCTTCCAGGTTCCAACCCAAATTTTTCCTTCCGAATCTTCCAGCAATGAATAAATTCTTTTTTCACAAAGACAATCACGGTTATTTACATCAACTCCAAAATGATTGAACTTTCCGGTCTTCATATTCATACGGCTAAGTCCGGCTTCTGTTCCGATCCACAAAAATCCGTTTCTGTCAATTAACAATGCATTAATTCTGTCACTCAGTACACTATTTGGATTTTTTAAATCGGATGGGTACCTAATAAAACTATCGCTATTCCTGACATACTTGGATAATCCGCCTCCGTTTGAGGCAATCCACAGGTTGTTATCTTTATCTTCAATTATTGATTTGTATGTACTTCCGTGAACAGTGGTTGGATCATCCGGTGTGGATCTATAAATTTTAAAAGCGTTTCCATCGTATCTATTTAATCCGGAAGATGTACTTATCCAAATAAAATCTCTGCTATCCTGAAAAATGAAAAATACTTGATTCTGAGATAAACCATGATCGGTTGTGTAGTGTTCAAAACGAAGTGATTGACAATAACCAGTTTCGTAAAATAATAGCACTAAAATGATTAGAAATGTCAGCCAACAATTATGCCTAATGTAACCCATTGCAATAGATTTTTGATTCATATGAATCTTCCATTAAAAAATAGGAATTAGTTTTTGCACAACTTTGTTATCGCATCTTCATCAAAATCTTTTGATAACTCCTCAAGTATCTTGCAGAATTCATGTAATTCATTTTTCGTAGAAAGTTGTTTGCTTATTCTGTTTACCTCGGCAAAATCACCAAGATTTACTTTGTTTATTATTTGATCTAAAATTTCCTGAGACGGTTTATGTACAGAACCCGATTTCCCTAGCACTTGATTAGATTCAGATGAGCTAACATTAACGTCGATTTGAACTTTCCAGGTAATCTTCAATTGCTCGCCAATTATTTTTAATAATAAATCAGTGTCAATCGGTTTTGAAATAAATGCATCGCAAGAAAGTGAGAAATTTTCTATTCTTGTTTTATCTGCAACAGCAGCCGATACTCCTACTATTTTTGATTTATATGAGTTTGTACTGTTTTTAAATTCTGTAATAAAATCTTCTCCACTCATTTCAGGCATTAACAGATCAAGTAAAATGAGATCAGGTTTAAATGAACCCACCAGATTAAGAGCTTCTTTGCCGTTTAATGCATTTTTTACAGAAAATCCTAATGGTTCAAGCAAGGAATTTAACATTGAGCAATTTGTCGTATTATCATCAACAACAAGAATACTTTTCCTATCACCCTCGTAACCGCTGATTATGTACTCGTCATGTTTCTGAATATTTTTAATTCTTTCTACAATTTCAAACATAAGATCAAAGCTGAATGTAGTGCCTTTACCAACATGACTGTTGAATTTCAGATTACCGCCGAGAAATTCAACCAATCGTTTGCTAATTGCTAATCCTAAACCAACACTATCAGCATTTTCTTTTACACCATTGCTAGATTTGAAAGGTAAGAATATCGCATTATATTTTTCCTTTGGGATACCGATTCCAGAATCTTCAATCACAAATTTAATTCTGCTTTTTGTACCCTCTTTCTCAACACCTTCCGAATTAATTGAAAGCCGCACAAAACCTTCATTTGTATATTTGACTGCATTACTTAAAAGATTCATAAGGATTTGTTTAAGCTTTTTAGCGTCTGTAATAATATTTTCAGGCAAGTCATTCGATGCATAAAATTCGAAGATAAGATTTTTTTCCTGGGCTTTCACTCTAATTGCATCAACAACTTCTCTTAATAAGACAAATAATTGTATCTCTTTTTCATTAATAACTTCTCTTTTCATTTCAATTCTTCTTAAATCGAGAATATCATTAATAAGTGAAAGTAAATGTTCGCCGCTTTGCTGAATAATCAGGAGCTGATTTTTATGTTTCTCAGAAATTTCCGAAGCTCTTCTCATTATTTGCGTATAACCAAGAATCGCATTTAACGGAGTACGAAGTTCGTGACTTACGTTAGCAAGGAATTCACTTTTGGATTTACTGGCGCTTTCAGCTGCTTCCTTGGCAGACCTTAATTTTTCCTCAACTTTTATTCTTTCAACAACTTCATCATGCAGTTGTTTATTCGTCAATGTAAGCTCACTTGTTCTTCTATTAACTTCTTCCTGCAATTCCATACTTCTCTTTTGTATACTTTTTGTTCTGTAATTATGAACAAGAAGTATGAGACCGAGAAATCCAAACACAGCTAGAGTTTTAAAGAGTATCGTTTTATAAAATGGAGGATCAATTATAATTTTTAGTGCAACACCTTTTTCATTCCAGACATTACTGTGGTTTGCTGCTTTCACCCGAAAAGTATATTCACCCGGTTCAAGATTAGTGAATGTTGCTATCCTTCTGTTTCCACAAAAATTCCAATTGCTGTCTAACCCCTCGAGCTTATACTTAAATCTATTGTCCTGCGGATTGGCATAATTAAGAGCGGCAAATTCTATAGATAAATCATTCTGAGTAGGTAAAAGGTGAATCTCGCTGGTTTCCGTAATTGATTTAGATAGTATTAAATTCTGCCTAATTTCTTTATTAATTGGTACAGATATATTATTAACCATTAGACCGGTTAACACAACGGGAGGAATATATAAATCTTTTTTTATCTCAGCCGGTTTAAAAATCACTAGGCCCTTATTTCCTCCATAGACTAATTCGCCTGTGTTTTTTATTCTTGAGCATGCAGTTACATAGTATTCATTGCTTATCATTCCATCATAAACATCGTAATTATTTATTGAACCGTCAGCAGGATTATATTCTGAAATTCCATCGTTTGAACTTATCCATAAATTACCTTTTTCATCTTCTTGAATTCCCTGGATGCTGTTTCCGGCAAGTCCATCCTGCTTTGATAATCTCTTAAATTTTATAGAAGCAGGATTCTTAGTATCACCAACAATTTTACATAACCCAAAAGGTGTCCCCACCCATAGTTCGTGTTTGGAGCTTTCGAAAATCAAAAGAATTTTATTATCAACAATAGACTGTGGATCTGCTGGATTGTTTTTAAAATGATAAAATTCATTTTTCTTTCTATCAAACAAATCCAAACCATTTTCTGTACATACCCACATATTTCTGTATGTATCTTCATATATGTACCGGACAACATTAATCGATATACTTTTTGAATTGTTCGGATTATTTATGTAGCTGATAAATTTTTGTGTCTTCTGATCAAAATAACCAATCCCGCCGCCATAGGTTCCAAACCAAATTTTTCCATCGTGCGATTGAAGTACCTTGAACACAGCATTATTGATCATACTGCTATTTGTATGGGTGTTGTAGATTTTTAAGCTTCTATCACGCTTGTTGTATTTTGCGAGCCCCGCTTCGGTGCCAAACCAGAGGTTATTTTCATTGTCACGTATAATAGAATAGATCAGGTTGTTTGAAATCGAAAATTTATCGAACGAGTATTCATCAGAACGGGTAAATTTTTCTCCCGGTTTCGATCTCACCAAGTTATTTATACCGCCTCCCAAAGTTCCAATCCAAAGAGAATTTTCGTTTTCAACAAAGATTGAACTGATATGATTATTTGTAATACTGTTCTTTGTAAGTGGCTCGGTTTTATAATTTTTGAATTGTGATTTTCGAAAATCTAGTTTGTTAAGCCCGCCATCCATTGTTCCAATCCAAAGAATTCCCGAATCATCTTCATATAGGCATTGGGCAACATTGCTGCTCATAGAATTGGGATCAAACGGATTTTGCTTAAATGTGCGAGATGATTTTTTATCTCTATCATAAAGAATTAAACCGTTATAGAATGATGCGATCCATAGATTACCATTTTTGTCTTCAATTATATCCTGAATTGTCTGCTCGTTTTCATGTTCAAATTTCTCCGAAATAAATTTCTGAGATTTACCCGTCTTTCTATTTAGAAGATAAAGCCCTTGTGCAGTACCAATCCAAAGATTCTTTCTTCTATCTTCATAAATCTTGTGAATGTAATTATTATATAATAAACGTGGATCGCGTTCTCCTTCAAAGTAATTTCTGAATTTATTTTTTTCATAATCGAACATTGATAAACCTGTCCATGTGCCAATCCAAATTTTCCCTTCCGAATCCTATGTCATTGTATAAACTTTATCATTACATAAGCTATCAGAATTTTTAATATCTGCTTTAAAATACCTGTACTTGCCGGTAGTAAGATTCATCCTGCATAAACCCGATTCAGTTCCAATCCACAAACAGTTTTTCCTATCAATTAAGAGTGCAGTAATTCTATCACCGATTGGCGAATTTGGATCCTTAGGATTATGCTTATATGATGTAAAACTTTCTGTCATTCGCGAGTATTTATTCAGTCCACCGCCATATGACCCGATCCAGAGATTTCCGTTTTTATCTTCTACAATAGAACTGAAATGATGCCCGCTGATTGAGTTTTGATTTTCAGGAGTTGATTTATAAATTTTGAAATTTGTCCCGTCGTATCTATTTAAACCATCGGCAGTAGCAATCCATAAAAAATGCCGGCTATCCTGAAAAATTGCATAAACTAAATTTTGAGATAATCCGTGATCTGTTGTTAAAGCTTCAAATTTATATTCCTGAGCAAATAATCCTTTTGCAGCCAGTATAAAAACTAGAAAAAGATGCAAAAACTTTTTGAACAGTTTGGTTACATAAATCATTTTATCATTCATAATATTTGTATCACTCTTATGCCTTTTTAGAATTTGCCCATTGACTTATCTTCACAACATCAATTCATCAACAATATTCAACAATTCCTTTTTATCGAATGGTTTTGCCAGGTAACGAGAAAAACCTTTGCTCAAGAATTCATGTTTACTGTTTTCTGATGCATATCCGGTAATTGCAACTGTTGGTGTGGTTTTATACTTATCATAAGTTTTTAATTTTTGTAAAACTTCAATTCCATCAATATCATGCCCGAGATTAATATCTATTAAGAATAAGTCGTATTTGTTTTTTTCGGCAAGTTCAAGTGCATCCCGACCGTTTTGTGAATAAGTCAGATTTCCTTTTTTCTTAAGAAATCTTTTGATCACTTCAATATTTAGAAGATTATCCTCAACAAGTAATATTTCATAATCGGTAGATTGTAAAATGTTTTCCCGTTTGTTGATAATCTTTTTTACTAAATTTTCACTTAAAGAAACATCTAATGGAGGGAGGGTAATTATGAATTCACTTCCGATACCGATCTCGCTATTGAATGAAATTTTTACTCCAAGAAGTTTTGCAATTTTCTGACTAAGAGATAATCCCAGACCGATACCTTCAAAAGCACGTTTATATCCTTCGCTTGCCTGTCTAAATTCTTCGAATATTAAAGTCTTATCAACATCATTAATTCCAATACCAGTATCATTTACAATTATACAAATGCCCGCATCATCCTGGGCTCGATTTCTTCGTATACTTAATTTCACTTCACCTTTTGATGTATACTTAATTGCATTATCAACCAGGTATGTAATTAATTTGCGAAGCAAGGATTCGTCAATGGAATAAGGCTCTTTTTCACTTTCAAAATCCAAAGTGAAATTCAGATTTTTTTCATCAGCAAGTGTTTTAAATGTATGATAAACATGTTTACATATTACTATAAGATCGACTTCAGAATTGTTTATTACAATATCTTTTTTCTCTAGTTCAATTAACGTAAGCACCGAATTGAGTGTGTTCATCAATCGTTTGCCGGAACGTGTGATTTTTTTCACCATTTCTGATGATTGGGAATCAGTTAAATCATCCTCTAACAGCTGAGCAAAACCCAGAATACCGTTCAAAGGAGTTCTAAATTCATGCGACATATTTGAGAGCAGTGAATCTTTAAGTTTGTTTGCTTCTTCTGCAGAACTTTTTGCTTCTATTAATTCATCAATCATTCTCTTACGATCTGTTATATTTACAATCGAACCGCGGTATCCGACAAACATGTTGTTTGAGTCATAAATAGGAAATGCTGATATTGATACCCAAATTATCTCTCCATTTTTTTTAACAATACAATAAATATTATCTCTTAAAGTTTTTTTTGTTTCTTTCAGAGTTGATGCAAAGGCTTTCAAATGTTCTTTATCTTCTTCACGGAACATATCAAGATATTTTTTACGATCGATTAATTCTTCCGGTTTATAGCCCCAAACTTCTTCGCAAGTATCGCTTACAAACTTAAAATACCCGCTTTGATCAACTGCCCAAACAACAACCTGGCTTTGGGCAGATACCTGATCAAAAAGAATTTTGTTTTCTCTCAATTCTTTTTCTGTGAGTTCCAGCTCGCTTCTATCTTTAAGAAGTTTAATTCCGAAAGCCAAATCCCCGGCTAATTCAATTAACAATTCGACTTCTTCATCGTGAAATGAATTAATTGAATCTGAATAAATTTTTAAGTAACCGGTAAGTTTGCTTTCGATAATAAGCGGGAGAGAAATAAAGCTTTGCAATTCATTTGTATTATTAATTCTTTTTGAAAGTTCAGTTTTGGCTTCAGTGGTTATATTATTCGAAGAATACAATTTACCATTTCGAAAATCTGAACTTATTAATCCGTTTACCTCTTCATCATCGAGGCAAATATCCAGATTAGTTGAAAATTTATCTTTATTAATTTCGGCACGAATGCGAACATTTTTGTATGAATCATCTTTAAAAAACCCAACCTGAATAAATGGATAACCGCCAAATTCATTTATTATTTCACAAATTTTTTCAAGTAATTCCTCTTCACTGCTAACCCTTACCAAAGTTTGATTACATTCGCTCAACATCTTTAACATTCTATTTACATTTGCAAGCTCAACAGTTCTTTCAACAACTCTCTTTTCAAGATTTGTATTCAGTTCTCTAATTTTTTCTTCGGCAGTTTTTCTTTCGCTGATTTCAACTTGCAGCAGGTCGTTTTGAATTACTAAAAGTTTTTTTGCATCTCTTAATGCAAGATGAGTCTTTATGCGTGATAGAACTTCATCAATTTCAATTGGTTTTGTTACATAATCTACAGCTCCTGCCTGAAATCCTTTAACTTTGCTTTCAATTGCACTTAATCCCGTCATGAACAAAATAGGAACATCTTTAATTGAATCGATTTTTTTCAATCGTGTGCATGTTTCAAAACCATCCAATCCCGGCATCATAACATCTAAAAGAATAATATCAGGTTGAATATTCTCTGCTCTTTGAATTGCTTTTTCTCCGGTTGTAGCAATAAAAACCTGAAATCCGTCACTCTCCAATGTTTCACTTAATATTCCAATTGTAGCGGGAGTATCATCAACAACAAGAATTTTCCCTCGAATGCTGTTATTCATAGTTTTATAATTATTTTGAACTCGTTTTAAGAATTGTTAAGAAGAACCTAATAATATTATCGAAAATTGAGAACACTTTTAAATGAAAAATGGCTTTTTTCAATAAAAAAAGGATGGCTATGTAGAAAACAGGTAAAAACAAACATTTTTATTTTGACTGGCGATCCAGAACTGAACCGCCAATCAATATAAAATAATTTTAATCTAATTGATTTGACAAATACATTTCATAAGAACCAAGATCTAAAAATCCATTTCCTGATAGATTAAATAATATTGTCTTTGCTTTACCTGTTTCTTTGCATTGCAATGCCTGAACTATAGCTTCTTTTACTGCGTGTGAACTTTCAGGTGCGGGAACAATTCCCTCCTGTTGAGCAAACAATTGCGCAGCTGCAAATACTTCATTCTGTTCGTACGCTTTAGCAGATATTGCACCATGATGATAAAGATGAGAAATTGTTGGAGCCATACCATGATATCTTAATCCACCAGCATGAATTTTAGGAGGAATAAAATCATGACCCAGTGTATACATTTTAATAAGCGGGGTCATTCCTGCTTCATCACCAAAATCATATTCAAATTTTCCTTTTGTTAATGAAGGACAACTTGCAGGTTCAACTGCAATAACTTCCAAATCTTTTTTAATACCAGTTAATTTATCTCGTAAAAATGGAAATGATAATCCTGCAAAATTGCTCCCGCCGCCGGCACATCCAATAACTATATCCGGGTATTCTCCAACCATTTCCATTTGCATTCTTGTTTCTTCACCAATAATTGTTTGATGAAGCATAACATGATTTAGTACACTGCCCAAAGAATAATTTGTATCATCACGTTGAACCGCCATTTCGATAGCTTCACTAATTGCAATACCAAGTGAACCTGGAGAATCAGGATCTTTAGCTAAAACATTTCTACCGGCATTAGTTATTTCAGTGGGGCTTGCATGAACGGTCGCATCAAATAACTTCATAAATGTTCTTCTGTAAGGTTTTTGATTGTAACTTACCTTTACCATAAAAATTTCACATTCCAATCCAAAATGCTTGCATGCCATTGCAAGTGCACTACCCCATTGACCGGCACCTGTTTCAGTAACTAATTTTTTAATACCTGCTTTTTTATTGTAATAAGCCTGGGCATACGAAGTATTTGTTTTATGGCTTCCGGTAGGGTTTGCACCTTCGTATTTAAAATAAATTTTTGCAGGGGTATCTAGAATATTTTCCAGATTAGCTGCACGAACTAATGGTGTTGGCCGGCTGATCCGGTACAAATCCCTGACTTCATCGGGAATTTCTATAAATCGTTCTTGTGTTACTTCCTGCATTATTAAATCCATTGGAAATATTGCCGATAAATCGCCGGGGCCTGCCGGTTCTTTTGTACCAGGATGAAGAGGCGGAGCCATTGGTTCTTTCATATCTGCAGCGATGTTGTAATAATGTGTAGGCATTTTAGATTGTTCGAGAAAAACAATTTTGTTGCTTGACATAAGATCCTCTGATTTTTGAAGTAATTCTGTTAGCTGATTAAAAACTTGAAGCAGATGGTTGGGTTTACGGCAGGCACAAAAAAGCCGTGAACGGGTACCATCCACGGCTTCTATAAAATTTAAAGTCTTAGGACGGCAGAGTTATAGTCTCCACCACCACCAATTATTAACGTTATTTAATCTTTCAATCATCACGGCACAAATGTAATATCATTTTTTTTTTATTTCAAGAATTTTTTCTTATAAATCATTAATTAATTTAGGTTACAGTTTTAATTAACCTAAAATGGAAGAAATCATTTCTATAATCTACCTTTGTGTGCTTAATAAAAAAATATGAAATGGAATTTAAATGGAATCGACTAAAACACTTGGAATGAACAAAGATGGGATGAATGTAGCTTTATCCAACGATAAATTGATACAATACATCAACATTAAACTTGCTTCACTTAATCAGCCATATTTTAAATACGGAGTTGATAACAACTTTTTAGAACTTGCTAACGATCTAATTGTAAACTACCGGGAAAAAACAAAACTGCTTTCAAATTTTTTATGCCCGGCAGATCAAAGAATTCAAAATTTTCTAGACGGATACTTGCACGAATTTAAAGGCAAAATAAATTTCCGGCTACCATCTAATACACTTGTCGCAGATACTCATGGTCTTGCAAGGATGTTATCCATTCCACCCGACAAAGATGAATTCGTTTCAGATATTATTCGTTCATTTCGTATTAAGCAAGGCGTCCTTCACAATCCCAAAAACGACCGCAGAACAACAGTTGGAGTATTCCATATTGCCGAAGGTGGTTTACCGGTTCCTGCAGATAAAAAAGCAGTTCCCAAAATTACATTTGCAAAATTACTTTCAGCAGCGTTAAACCCTCCAAAGGAATTATTACAGCTGCCTTATACTTCATCACAGAATGAAAAGGCAGAAACATTTGTTTCTTTACTCTTGAGACCTACAGTAAGCCCGGAAGTCACTGGAATCAGCAAAAGAAAAAGTATGGAGATCAGATTTTTTGCCCCGGGTAATCTTGTTAGTAATTTAGATTTTGTTGAATCCATCTTTGGAAATGCCGGCGATCCAAATTTACCAATGAATGATGCAGGTTTGGATATTGATGGATGGAGCGGCCACACAGGTTGTGTAATCTTAGCACCTCATCTTGTATCACTTACGAAGAAAGAATTATGTCTTCCTCACTTTTCAGAAGCTTCTGATAAACATAGAAAAGATGGAATGTGCTGGCAAAACGATGATGAATTATATAATGACGGAAATTCATTTAAAGTAACAGCAAGAACGGACAGCGGAATTATTGTAACCCTGATAGCTGATAATTATTTCGGCTATTCAAAAAAGGAAATCAAAACACAAATAAGTTACGCTGCAAATTTACTTGGAAATGTTGAAGAAGAACACGCCGGTGGCGCAATTGCTTATCCAAGCTACAGTCTTGGTGATGAATTTCATGATGATGCTCAGATACCAAACAATGATCTTACTTTTGATGAAATGATAAAAATGTATTCTGGCTTTATGGATGTAAATCAAGATGGATATGCGATTGATAAAAATTACTCTGAGATTATTTACGTACCTGAAAATTCCCGGTTCGATTTAATACAACAAAAAGTTTTCTGGAATAAAGATGGTAAAGAAAACTGTATAAGACTTCATCCGAGTAACACTTACATACTTCCGGCCGGTTATAAAATTAGAATGGAAAAAAATCCTTATATACCAAGCTGGCGATTAATTGGAACAACAGCTGAAGGAACATTTTGTCACAAGCCATGTACAGTTTCAGGTGGCGGTAAATCGGAGATATCAAAATCAATAACAGATTCCATAATCTACGGGCCATTTTTTGTGGCGGATTATGAAAATGATTTTAAAAAGGTGGAAGAGATAATTAACAAAGATTACAGCTTTAGATATAAGATTAAAAATAAACCTTCCGGGTCAAGCAGGTCAATTCTCGATCCTGCGCGTTCATTATGTTCAGTAATAAAATTATTAACCCCTTCATCAAAATATACAGATGAATACAATAAATGGCTTGATGAAATTCCCCACTACATAAAAGGTTTGGTTTATATTGTAAAAAGATTCTACAAACCTGAATGGGGATCTGATTGGTTAAATTATTTTTCGGTTGATATCATTGATGGTAAATATGGTCATGAACTAAAATTCAACGGGAGAAAACTTGTAGCAAGCTATCTTCGAGTTGGTCTGATGAAAGACAAAACCTGGAGAACTTTTAAACTGCGTCAAGATTTTATTGCAGCAGATAAAATTCAAATGGAAGATGATATTACCTCTTCAATTGTTATTCCAAAAGATAAGATTGAATATTTAAGTCCTGAAGTAATTAATCCAGCTGTAAAGTTTGTAGAAAATTGTGAATATAGATTCTTCCAACGGCCCGATGAAGCGATAAACAGAGGTTATGATAAACAAGCTGAAGCTGATCTTGCAACTCCAAATACTTTCATTTCTAATTTTGCACCATTGACTATTGCAGATGCAGAAACAATTATGCAGGATGCGATCGAGTTTGATAAATATACAAGTCCAATAAAAAAACTTATTAAAGATGTAGCTGAAAAAAAAGATTGTACCTTTTTTGTATCATCATCGCATCCAAGAATTTTTGAAGGGAAACCTTCACAGAATATGCGATATCTTCAAAACAGACCAGATCTTGTTAAACATAAATCAAAATATATTTCTGAAGTTAGTTCAAGATTATTCAGAAAGATTCCAATTGATAAACCAGTATTAAATCCGGTTAATGCAATTTTAGCAGGAAGAAGAAATAATCCGCCTGAAAAAAATATTCGCTCACTTGCAGTGTACAATCCTATACATTACCAGGAACTCCCGGAATTATTCATGGATTTTATTTGCAGTCTAACCGGCAAATCGCCATCAACTACCGGCGCCGGTTCAGAAGGCGCACTAACAAAGGGTCCTTTTAATTCTTTGTGCACAGTGACTGATTTAAATAATGCATTGATTTCTTTTGCTCTCTCAGGTTATGATGGATTTACAACTGCTGCTGGCTACATCGGACCCAAGTATAAAGTTGATCATGATATTAGTTTATTGATTCCGGAAATTTGGAGCAGATTACGTACTGATGAAAGAGATCCTAAATATCTTCTTGAGAGTGGATGCTTGGAAAAAATAAACGATTTTGATTATAAAGGTGAAAAAGTATTGGCGAGCAGACTTGGTTACAGAATCACATACCGCTTTGTAAGAAATTTTTTTGGACGAGTCTTTGAAAACCCGGAATCAGTATTTACACCTGAAATGCTTAAACCAGAATTGCAAGATATGGATGTTTATGTTGACGGTATTAATAATATTGTTGAAGCACAAAAGCGTGTGTCGAAATTGTACTTTGATGATGGAAGTATTGACGGTGCGTGCCTGCCGCTTAAGGTTTTATTAAACATTATGGCAACCGGTTTGTTTGACGGAAAAAGTATTGATCACCCTGAGATAAGAAATTTATTTACACGGGATTATTTTCTAAATAGTGATTTGTACAAACAAAGACTTGAAAACAAAAAACAAAACGATACTTTGCTCTGGCAGCGACATCTTCAGTACTTATTAAATTATCTTGAAAAACTTTATAATGTAAATGATGAGGAACGGGAAACTGTAAAACAAAAATTACTAAATGCCGAACAGCAATTGAGATATTTCAAATCAAACGAATACCTTAAAAGTTTGAATGGCTATTTAGGCTTGGACTTTCTATTTAAATACTCAGATTAAAGAGATGTAATTTTCTTTTGTTATTGGTGTATCAATTTGGTTCTATGACTTCTAACGGAACAGTTTGAGATCTTGATACTGTTTAGTAAAACGAAATATTTTAATTTCACTTCACAAAAAAGTCATTTATTAGCAAAAATCGAACTTTTCAAATCGTATTATAAGCTTTAATCAGTCAGTTTGGTCCTACTTAAAGCGGTACGATAGTTGTTGATATAGTCCCAGTTAATAAAAAAGAGGTAAAATCATGAAACTGTCACTTGGAATTGAAAACTTATCGATATATGATCAAATTAATATTCTTAATAAAGAATTGAACATAAAAGAATATTTATTGGAAAATCTTTCCGAAGAAAATTTACCATATCATAGTGAAGTTAGTGAGTGGATGAATTCAGATGGTAACAAAAAAATCTATTACACTTCAACAACTGATTTTGTGGAAGCCAGTAACATTATTAGCA
>DAIEQP010000348.1 GCA_027347805.1 Ignavibacteria bacterium
TGGCTTTCTAAAAAACGAGCGACCTTAAGAGCATTTTCTTAATTTCGTTCAACTCTTAGAGATAAAGTTTTTACACCGCGCAATACCAAGTAAGCTTGATGCGGATCCATATTACAGCCCATGTAAACCATCATGTGGCGGATTTTATCATATAAAATTTTTTCTTTAGTAATTACAATTCCTCCAACTATATCTGCATGCCCGTTAATAAATTTTGTTATCGAATGAAGAACAACGTCTGCCCCAAGTTCCAAAGGTTTTTGGAGATATGGAGTGGCGAAAGTATTATCAACCACTAAAATTAGATTATGTTCTTTTGCAATTTCCGAACAAGTTTTTATGTCGGTAATATCCATTGTTGGATTAGCGGGGGTTTCAACATAAAGCACTTTTGAATTTTTTTTAATTGCCGATTGAATTGCTTTTATATCTGCTGTATTAACGAAATCCGCTTCTACACCGAAGCGGGAAAAATCTTTTTCCAATACACCTCTTGCCGGTCCATAAACAGAAGCAGTGCTGATTATATGGCTGCCGGTTCCTAAAAGTGCCATGTAAACACTTGTTATAGCAGACATACCGGAACTTGTTGCAATTCCATCATAACCGTTTTCCAAATCCGCAATATTTTTTTCGAGAGCACGAATGGTCGGATTAGCTATTCTGGTATAAATGTATCCATCACTTGCACCGGAAAAACAATCTGCACCATGCTGTGCATTCTTGAACTTAAATGTGGAAGTCTGGTAAATTGGAACAGTAGCGCTCCCAAATTGATCTTCAAATTCTCTGCTGTGAATCAGTTTTGTGTTAAAACCCATGTTTTTGATTTTCATAAATTTTCTTTATTAGTTGTTGATTTATTGAATTAAAGAACACCCTCATTATTTATGTGCATTCCTATGTCATGAATGTTGCCTTTAAACATTTTATGACTACTTAGATCCATTAAAACGCATTTTTGTATTGCAGTAAACGCAATATGATTGTTCAAAAGGATTTCAGCTTTCAAAGTAAAAACTCCATGAATATAATTTTCTAAAAATATTCTGCCAACCGGTTTATCGGAAAGTTTAATTTGTTTTTTGTATTTAACATCGCACGAGATTACGACGGGATAATGATTTGTTTCTAGAAGTTTTTCCAGCGGATGTATTTGAGAGAATAATTTGTTGCGTAAATCTTCAAGCCAGCGAATGTAAACAATATTATTTACATGACCGGCGACATCAATATCGTAAGTGTTAACGGGAATGTGCGCTTCCACAAATAACGATTTTGCTTTAATTAATTGCGATAATGGCTCATCTCTCATTTCTTTTTCCGGTAATAATAAATCCTCTATTTAGTTTTGTGTTGATTTCTTTTATCTCAGAATAATTGCGGGTAAGAATACCTTCAGATTCGTTGGAAGATATTTTGCCTCTCGGGTGCAGTTTACCGTATCTGGCTGTGTGAAGTTTGTCCATCAAATCAAAACCATCGGAATTAAAATCGGCGATTAAAAGCTTTCCCTTGCCAGAATGGATACGGATAATTTCGTTTAAGCATGTTATTGGATTTTCAAGTTCGTGAAGTGTATCTATGCAAACAATATTTTCAATGCTATTTTCCGGTAAAGGAATACTTTCAAGATTTAACCGTAGATATTTTATTTTATGAATATATTCTTCTGAGATTCTGTTTTCGCTTTCAGATTTTAGTCCTGGATTGATATCGCCAGTTAATACATTGTTGCCCAATCGCGAAAGAATCGATGCAGCTCTACCGGTTCCGGTCGCAAGGTCAAGTATAAAACTATTTGAAGGAAAATTAGCTGCAGAAATCAGCTTGAAGTATTCTTCCATCAAATCATATCCCCAATCATTCAGCAGAATATCGCTTTCGGATTTAGGGATGCAATTAATTTCGATCATTAAAAACCTAACAAATAAATAATAGCTCCAGCAGTTAACCCGAAGACAAGATTAAATATTTTTATGCGCAGCGAATCTTTAACCGAATACGAAAGCATCGGCAGCATTCCGTGTCCGTCTTGAACGATTGAACTTGTAAATAAAACCGAGAATGGAACAAGTCCTTTTGCAAAAAGCATTACGAAAATTAAGTGCGGACCGGATTCGGGAATGATTCCAATCAAAGCGCCGAGAATTAAAAGCAAGAAAGTATAATCTGATGTTATGCTTTTGAGATCAACAAAGATCATCCCGAATTCTACAACAAGCAGCGCGCCAAAAGTCCATAAAAATGTTTTTACAAGATGCCCTTTAATTATGTGTTTCCAAATATGATCTTTAAAATAATGCTTGTACCCTTCTTCGCCGGGATGATATTGTTTGAACTCGCAGTCAGTACATGTTTTTATTTTGAATCTTTTTACAATATGATCAGTAAAATATCCGGCAATAATTCCAAGAAGGAAAAGAATTCCGAACATTATTAGAGCCGTTTCTGGAAACATGGCAAGCATTATGAATTGTTCATCACCGGCAGTAGCAAGCATTAAACCGGTAAGCGCGCCAAAACTTATCATGCCATGGATGTAAAGAGAAACCCCGGCAAAGGAACCAAGGCATCCAGGCGCCGCACCGAGCAATGATGCGATAAAATATTGTTTCCACTTTCTTCCGGTTTGAAGAATGGATTCTAGCTTGCCCTTTGTTTTTACATTTATGAAATCAACCGCAATCATCATTATCATAACGAACAATGTAACTTTAACGGACTCTTGTAATACATTTATAAAAATTTCCATAACATCTCCGTTCTAAATTCTAATCCCCATTTGTGCATGATTAATCTTTAGAAAGAATAACCAAATGGCTTGTTGAAGGTTGATTCTTTATTTCAATTGCAATTTTTAATCCGGCTTTGTATGCCAGATCTTTTATACCGCCGCTGCTCACATAATTTTTATAATTGCTGTAATGATCGTTCCCAGCGGCATATTCTACAATTTCGTTCAACGCGCTCCAAAATCCTTTTGGCTTTGGTACAAGATAATCCCCGATAATTATTTTATCTGCAATCTGTGATATTTCATTCAACAAATTGATTCGGAGTTCTTCATTTACTTCGTGGATAACATAGGTCAGCACGGCATAATCGAAATTATTTTTATTTTCTGATATTATATTACTTACGCTTGCGTGCTTAAAGGATATTTTATCATCGGGGTTTTTTGACATTTTGAGTTTAGCTCTTTCGATATTTCGTTTTGATAAATCTATACCGACGATTGATTTACATTTATCGGCTACCGAAAAAGAGAAACGACCCGTTCCGCATCCAACATCAATTATTTTTTTGTCCGGCTCAATAAGATTTTTTATTTCATTAAATAATTTATCTTGATTTGGAGCGATGAAAACATCGTAAAACCAGCCGTCGTACCAATGATCTTTATTAATGTTCATGCCCGATACTTCTCTTTGCCGTCGGTTCCGTTAGCTGCTGTAGTTCGCCTTTAAGATATTTTTCTATTGCTTCTTGAACAGACATTTTTCTTGCAAGATAAACTTTGCTCTCCGGCGTATTAATTATTTCAAATGCGTGCGGACCAATATTACCTACTATAAAAGCTGCCACACCTTTATCTAAAAAGTTTTGAAGATTATGGTGATTGTGTTCTTTGTCTATATTTTCAAATGTCTCAAAGGTTTTCTTTTCTGTATTAAAAAGAATAAAATAATTTGCATGCCCGAATCTCTTCGAAATTGGACTCTGCAAATTATTTCCATCAGAACCAAGCAGTATTAACATTTATTATTCCTTTCGTTTCGTTATTAAATATCTTCCGGTACTTGAACTGCAATTACTTTTCCTTTTGCTGTTATTTGACCATTTGCTAAAACTGTGATTTCAGTAACGACTTTTCTTCCTTTTACTTCAATTATTTTTCCACGTAACTCAATTTCAACACCAAGCGGAGTTGGTTTTAAAAAATCAACTTGTAATGATGCAGTAACAAAACGTAATGCCGGTAAAATACCAGGTTCTCTATTTTCAGCTTTGTATGCAGCAAGAGCAGCACTTCCGGTTCCATGGCAATCAATTAATGATGCAATTAATCCACCATAAACATAACCGGGAATTGCAATGTGATATTCTTTTGGCGTAAAGTGAGAGATTGTTTCTTCACCATTCCAATAACTTTTTATATGATGACCATACTCGTTATTCCTTCCACAACCGTAACAATAACTTAATTCATCTGGATAATAATCTTGTATTGCTTTTTGATTTTTCATTCTAAATCCACTTTATAATTTGTAACAAAATCATCCAATAAGTATAAATCACTTGTCATACAGTTATTCCAGAATTCATTAAATCCATCAGACCAAAATGTTGGGATTCTTCCATTAGCTTCTTGTGAATTAACTAAAGAGTTCAATAGTGCTTTAGCTTTTTCATAAAAAATATTGTCAGATGTTGCTTTGTAAGCAGCTAAAAAAGTTTTTATCATTTGTGTTGAACTTGCATCAATTGGTACATAACATTTGTATTGTTCAAGTACAGATGGTGTTCTCCATGTTACTGTTGAATTACCCCAATTATCATACATGTTGGGATTTTCCCAAACAACAAATTGATCTTCGCAAAAATTAATTAGTTCTTTTGCATGTTGAATGTAAGTAGAATCTTTACTTGCATTCTTAAATATATATTGTGCAAACCAGGATGCTTCATATTTTGTTAAGTTTTGATATGGTTTATTTGCTTCAACATCTTCGAATTGTCCAGTCCAATCATAAGTTTGCATTGGATTTTTCCAGATCCAATCAATTGCTTTCTTGATTGATAAGTCATATTTCTTCAATTCATATTTCTCGGAAAGTGTAGTGAAAAAATTCACAATTGCAATAGGGATTGAGAAAACACCAACAGTTGGTATACCAGTGTTTCTATTTATTCTAATAAACCAGGCCCCATTTTGAAGCTGTGTCTTTAAATATGTATCTGCAATTCTTACAGCAGCATTAAGATATTTCTTTTCCTTCGTTATCTCATATAAAGACAGATAACTTTGTGCAGTAAATGATGCTTGTGTAATTAACATTTCATTTTTGAATTTTCCCGCAGCTAAATTTTCTCCTTCATAAACTTGCGTAAAATATTCTAATGGTTTTCCTTTTTTCTCTGAATTTGCAATTAAATAGTCAGCAGCGTTTTGGGCAATGACAATTGCAGTATCATTTTCAGGATTGTATTTATAATACAAAAGCATCGCATCAATTACACTTCCAACTTCTAAGGCAGAGTAACAATAAAGGGTATGAAGTTTATGATTTGGCTTTTTCTCTTTTATCCAACTTTTAATATGAGGTTGATTGTAAATAAAATTTAAGCCTTTAATTAATGCTTCTTTATAAGAATATTTTGCTTTAGGATACGGAGGACAAAACGTTGCTGCTTTGTAAAAATATTTTTCTCCAGCAAGAACAAAATTATTTTCTTCTTTATTAACAGCTTCAATTTTTAGATAGACTTTACCGTTTGGAATATTATTCCATATCG
>DAIEQP010000360.1 GCA_027347805.1 Ignavibacteria bacterium
ACAATGATCCATGGACATGGTATGGTGGGAAGACAATTTCGATAACAACATCATGGCAGACATTTTCATTTAGTGTGAAAGCAAGCGAGGATAATTTCGGGCATTGTCGTTTATCGTTTGCACTTGGTAAAAATTTAGCAACATACTGGCTGGATAATGTTAGTGTAGCCAAGGCTCCTTCACTTGGTTTGCTGGCTGATGAATCACTCGATTCAAAATTTGTAAGAAGGGTTGATTATGCCGATTGTCCAAGCTATACTAATCAACGTGTGAAAGATTTGAGTGAATTCTACATTACAATTGAGAGAAATTATTTTAAAGAGATGATTAGTTATCTGAAAAACACTGTAGGTGTCAAGGTGCCTATTCTTACAACAAATTGGAATGTAGGAATTGTCGACCTCGCCACTATGAGTGATGCTGATTATGTAGATAATCATGCTTACTGGGATCATCCGCAATTTCCGAAAACAGCATGGTCATCAGTTGATTGGCTAATCAATAATAAACCGATGGTAAAGGATGCTAATAATGCTACGGTTCCAACATTATTTACAAGTGTCCCAACTGTAGGTAAACCATTTACTGTTAGCGAATATAATCATCCTTTCCCGAATCAATATCAAGTGGAATCGATTTTGTTCACAACAGGGTATTCTTCATTTAACGATGCTGATGCAATGATGTATTTTGATTATGATGAAGTTGCTGGCTGGGGTAATGATATGATCGGAAAAAATTCATACTTCAGTGTGAGCAGAAATTCTGTTTACATGTCGATGTTTCCAAGTGCAGCGTATGCATTCAGAAATTATTTTATTAAACCATCGGTTAATCCAATTTATCTTAGCTACTCAGCAGACACTCTTTTCAGCATTCCAAAATATGATGGTTCCGACTGGCGTGGACCAAATTTAATAAATTCAAAACTAGGATTAGTAAACTCAGTTAAGACACAAAAATATTTTGCGAGTGCAACTTCAAATCTTTCCCCGTATCAGACGGCACCAACTAGTCCATTTAAAACTGATACAGGCGAAATTATCTGGAATACATATGATGGAACAATAACGATTGCATCTGAAAATTTTATTGGTGCTGCCGGTTATTTAGGAAAACTAAAGAACATTAGTTTTAGCATTGCAAACATTACCGATTTTAATATCGATGACTTTGGATCGTTTACATGGATTTCACTTACAAAAGAAAAATTATCATCTGCTGCAAGATCATTAATAACAATTGGCAGTAAAGTTCAAAACACAAATATGATTTGGGATGGAACGCAATCTCTTCATACTGATTGGGGCAATGCGCCAACTCAAGTTTATCCGCTTCAGCTTAAACTCGATTTAAACATAAACGCAGATTCAATTCGAATTTATCCACTTGATTCGAAAGGTAAAGAAATTATATCATCTTCATTTGTAGTAAAAAAAAGTTCTGCAAATCATTTCATAGTTAATTTTGACCAGAGAAAATATATTACACTTTGGTATGGAATTGAAAAATATGGAAATGGAAATTCAACAAGTGCCGATGAAAAAATAAATGTACCTGCCGAATTTAAATTAGAGCAGAATTATCCCAATCCATTTAATCCAAGCACTTCAATCAGTTATCAAATATCAGCACCCGGACATGTTACATTGAAAGTTTATGATTTATTAGGCAGGGAAAAGTCGACACTAGTTGATGAATTCAAAGAACCAGGGAATTATAATTGTCAATTTTCTGTTATCAATTCGCAATTTGGAAGCGGTGTATATTTCTATATTCTAAAAGCTGGAAATTTTACTCAATCAAAAAAAATGTTATTGGTTAAATAATAATTTTATTTTGCAAAATGTATCTTTGTTAAAACAATTCCGAGTTTGCCATGAAATCAATTGTTGGCATTATAGCATTTTTAGTTGTGAGTATATTGGCCTTGTTTGTCGCTGATCATTTTTATTACAAAAATTTTGAGGATCAGGTTGAATTTGCAAGGCAGAATTCAGGGATGTTTGATGATATGCCAATTACAGATCTTGATCTTAAAAAGGTACCTCCGCCGGTAGCTAAATATTTGCGGTATTGCGGATTAGTTGGAAAACCCAGAATAAATTTTGCATATATAACTCATGGGGGGGAATTTAAGCCGGCACCCGATAAAAAATTTATGCCAATTGAAGGTGAATACTATCTGACAACAAAACAGCCAACCTTTAATTGGTTTGCAAGATTAAAAATGTTTCCGGGTATAACCACATCAGCATTCGATTCTTATCAGCATGGGGAAGGTAAAATGTTTGTTAAGTTTATGTCAATTGTTAATATTGCTGAGTCTGCAGGGGAAAAGACTAATATTTCAGCTCTTGGAAGATGCTTTGCAGAAATGACAATGGTCCCATCATTCTTTTTGAATGAAGATGGAATAGAATGGATTTCGTTTGATTCAACGAGTGCAAGCTGTATTTTTTCTGATAGGAATTTAAGTACTAAAGCTAGATTGTTTTTTTATAAGGATGGTTCATTGGATAAAATTCAAGTGAGTAGATTTTACGATAATCCCGATGGTCGGCAGACGCTTGAACAATTTACCGGCAAATGTTCAGTTTATAAAAATATAAACGGATTACGATTGGCAACAATTTACGATGGATATTGGAATCTGCGAAGCGGTGATTTTCATTATGTGCATTTTGATCTAAAAGATATCAAGTTCAACTAGAGATTAGCTTAACTTAATGCGGTGAGGCAGTATTTTCTTGAATTGACGTTATAGTGAAATTTGAAAAGTTAATATTACAGAAGTCGTTCTGAATAAGCAGACAAACCAGAATGTAATCTATACGATGTAGAAAATTGCTTGCTGCCCTCTTCAGGTAAGATGAATTGTAAAGTTGGTTGGTTACTTCGTTTCAT
>DAIEQP010000266.1 GCA_027347805.1 Ignavibacteria bacterium
AACGGTTAGATAAGGAACATCTCTGAAATCAGCGGTTAATTCTTTTTGAAGGACAGCCTGATTTCCAAATTCGAATTTTATGCCGTAGTTCCTTTCAAGTTTTACTGCAACTTTAGCAAGAGATTCCTTTTTGAAAAGAAGTCTATTAGTTAACCAGCCTACAACTTCCCCTTCTTCAAAATCTTTTATCGAAATGCTCTGATTTACATTATCATAACATAACTGCTGTTTAACTGACAAGTATTTTTTATCCTTTGAAACTGAAGGGACAAAAACTTCAACTTTACCTTCAACTAGTGAAACAACAGTTTCATTCTCAGTATCATATTTTTTTACATTGAATTTAGTTCCTATATCTGTGATCGACATATTTCCCGAACGAACTATAAAAGGTTTTTTATCATTATGGACAACATCAAAAAAAGCTTCACCTTCTAAATATATTTCCCGGTTTGCTGAATTTTTATTGACAGCAGTATATTTTATTTTGCTTCCGGCATTCAGATGAATTTTTGAACCGTCTGATAATAGTATTTCCAGTTTTTCTCCCATCCCGGTTTGTTTTTCAATCCATGCAAGTTTTTCTGGTTTATTAAGGTACATGTCCCTGAATAGATAGATTGTTAGAGAAAGGATAAATATTGCAGCCACTGCAGCAGCAGCTTTTAAGTAACTGTTTTCAAATACTAGAAGTCGTAGTCCTTTCTTTTCCGGTTTTCCAATTGCCTGCAGCAGTTTCTCTTTCATTCTATTTTTAACAGTTTCTTTGCTTTCATTGGATTCAACGATCACTTCTTCAGATGAATCGAATGAATTGTACCAACTGTTAACTTTCTCCGATTCTTCCCGGTTAATCTTGCCGCCAAGAAGTTTTCTAATCAAATCAAGAATATTTTTCTCAGTTTTCATTTCAGATTGCCTTTTTAAACTGAATTAACATATTTAATTGATTTTTACAGTAATTAAGTGAGGTGACTGGTCTGTTACTACTACTTATAATAAAATTTTTGTATGGGGAAGAAAAACCGTGTATTATCATAGCAGCAGAAATGTAAAGTATTCTTTTAAGCCATCCTTAAGAATTTTCTTGGCTTTTGTAATCTGGTTCTGCACGGTGCTTTCGGAGAGGTTAAGCTGCTTGGAAATTTCTTTCGCATTCATTTCCTCATTTCTGCTCATCTTGAAAATAAGGCGGCATTTTTCGGGAAGTTCCTCAATTTTATATTCTATTAATTTATATAATTCATTAAACTCCAAAATGTTTTCTGCTTTTTCCAAAGACGCCGGCTCTTCTTCACCCATTCTTTCTACATATTTTCCGCGGGAATTACGTGAGTCAATAAAACGGTAAATTTTATATTTGAGCGCGGTAAAAATGTAAACGGAAAATGTGGTTCTTATCTCAAGTACTGAACGCCTGTTCCATAATTCAAGAAACAATTCATGAATTATATCCTCGCTTTCTTCTTTAAGCCGTATTCTTTGATAGCAGGAATAATAAAGTTTTTCCCAGTACATATCGTATAACGAAACAAATGCCTTTTCGTTCCCTTTGCGTAATTCATCCAACAATTCTTTTTCATCTTTCATAAACTTCAATAGCAAGATTTACTGGAATGGTGTGTAAATATAATTTTTTAGGAAGATATAAGAAAAGGAGTATCTAATAATCATAAATTTCTTTTTACAAGAAACGCCGACATAAACTCGCTCCGGTTAATAAACTCCACGATTGAATTTTGTTCATCGTCTGTGCATCCAACAAGCAGTTTTATTTCGGTATCCATTTTTAATATATCGACAGTACAAATAATTCCGTCCAACAAAATTTCTTTTCTGGATCCACGCCAAACATCAATCTCATTTCCATCTCCCCCGCATGTATTCTTGAGATAACCATAATCAAATGGATAAATAAATGCCGGATATTTTGGATGGGCACTTCCTTTTGGCCTGTCGATTACAAGTTCGGCAGTTAAAAGTATCTCCTCAAGTTTATTCCAGAATGATGAATCTGTCATCCATTTATTCCGTTATTATCTGATAAAATAATTTGCACCAATTGAGATCTGAACTGTTCTTGCTTTAGCATCGCTTGTTATCTTACTGATATCACTGTGCCTGAAGAGAAAACTGTAGTTAATGCTTGCCTCCAGCGCAAAGTAATCTGTTACAAAATAATTAATACCGCCTGACAAAGTTAAATCTGTCTGGTTGCTAAAATCATCATTCTGCCCGTTTGTATTGGTTATATAAGTTAATCTTCCGCCAGCAAACGGTTTCAATTTTTCATCGCCGAAAAAATATTTAACAATCGGTCCGAGCCCTATTGAATTGCTTGAATAATCCCCGCTGGAATAATGAGAATACAATAGCATCATTCCTGTATAAAAGTTTTCAACAAAGAGATATCCCAGTGTCGGCATAAATACAAAACTTGACTGGTCTGTTGAATTATTTTCTTCTTTATAACTTGAATAACTGATACTTCCCCCGACAGTGTAAACATTTTTCAATTTGCCCTGTGCGATGAGCATATTTGTAAAGAAACATAGAAACAATATTAACAATACTTTTTTCATTGTTCCCTCGCAGTATATAATTCATTATAAATAGTTTTATAATTTTTATGAACTACCTATGACTTCATCGGTTAGTCTGTCTAAATTTTGTTCATTCGCTGGAATAACGATTAAAGCAACTTTTGCAGCTGTATCTTCATTTTCAAAATCCTGTTCCCAATAAACAATTGAATCAGTACCTGAGCTTTCTATTGTTACCGTAAGAATAAAATGAGGTTCTGAAATATGTTTAATCACAATTTTTTCATGGGAAATAATTTCTATGAATTCAATTTCGTTCGGATAGTTTCCTCCGTCCGGTCCATGCATTACAAAGGACCACTTGCCGCCATTTTCGAATTGGAATAAATTGAATGTGTTTGTGAATCCTGCGGGTCCCCACCATTTTGCCATGCGTTCCGGGCTTTTGAATGCATCAAAAATTTTATCAGGTGAAGCAGAAATTTTACGGCTGGTTTTGAATACCTTCATTAGTTTCTCCTTTCCGGTTAATTATATTTCATTTTGAAGAGAAGGTATGTGAATAATCTGCGAGTGATATATACAAATCAATATTGATTAAAACAAAGCGGAAAGACCGCCCCTTACAACAAAATTTTTATTCGAATTATAACAGAAATCTATACGCCCGATTCCAAGTATTTTTCCTAAACCTATATATCCTTCCCAATAAAATTTTTCTTTTGGCTGATTATAATATTTGCTCTCATTCCACATTTGAAGTATGCTTGCACCGGTATTGATGTCTATGAATAGATCTGAAAGAAAATTAATTCCCAGCGCCTGAAAAACAATTGTCTTCCAGTTATGTTCTAAATGAACCCCTATCATTTTATCACCAGTTATTTCATAAGGTGAAAGTCCTTTATACGAAAGAAACGGAGAGTAAAATGCTAAAGCAGTATTCGGTGTTATAAAATGCTGGTTTCCGTAATCGCCTATTGTAAATCCTCCTTCAAAACCAAAAGCTAAAAACGGAGATGAAAAAAGTTCGCCGTAAAATGTTTTTGTAGTTAACTGCCATACGAAACGGAATCTTTTATAATTAAAATCACTCCCGATTACAGGATTAGAAATATCCAACTGCATCAATATTCCATCTTCAAGAATCGGCTGGAATTCCTGCGGATTTTTTCCGGCAAGCAGATTGAATGATAATCGGCTCTCTTTCCCTTCAACTATTTCGGGATTTGGGCGCACAAAACGGCTGCTGTTGAAAATACTTTTGTAATCGTATTCAATCAGTGAAAATTGATCTTCATAAATATATTCTGTTTTAAGTGTGAGGTCATGTAAAATTCTTGAGCGGAATCCTAAACTGATTCCTCTTGCCAGGTAATAATCAAACTGGTCTTCGAATCCAAGCGCAACCGAAGCACTGTTTATAAGAAATGGATACGGATTTAAGAGCTGTCCCTGGGTTGTTTTATTATATACATCTAATTCAATTTCATTTAGGAAAAATTCTTTTGGATATAATAATAATCTAATATTCCCTTCCGGTTTTTTCCTGCCGAATGAGTAGCCAAGCGACATATCCACTTTAGCGGTTTTATCAAATAAATTTTGATTGTATTTGGCGCCAAGAAAAATTCCATTCACTCTGTTGTCACTGAAATCAACATAATTAAAAACTTTTGCGGCGTAGCCCAAAACTCCAGTTCCCGACTGCTTCTGCTGGTTCTGCTGTACAGCCCTTTCGGCCATTCCGGCAAACACTCCGCTGAATTTCAATTGCGTTGCGATTGTTTTGCTGCTGTCAAGTTCTTTGTATGCTTTTATTTCATTTGTAGTCAACGGAACAGGCCGCAATGATTCCATCTGTTCACGGGTTATTTCTGCAACTGCCCGGCTTTTTCTTTTCTTCACTGCGGATGTATCTGATGCGAGTGCAGTATTTACGTCATAAATTG
>DAIEQP010000368.1 GCA_027347805.1 Ignavibacteria bacterium
ATTTCGTGAGCAGCTTTTACATTTGAACAAATATTTTTATGTGTAAGTACTACTCCCTTGGGTTCGCCTGTTGTACCCGATGTATAAATGATTGTACAGACTTCATTTTCCAAACTTAGGCGACAACTATCTTCAAAATGGCTTGAGTGATCTTTCTTAAACTCAAGTCCTAAACTTTGAATATTATTGAAAGTATAAACATCTTTTTCATTCACTCCTTCTTCATTATTCATTACAATAATAAAGCGAAGTGTTTTGCAGTTGTTTCTTACTTTTAGAACTTTATTAAGATGGAATTTATTCGAGACAACAATTCCAACCGATTCAGAATTATTAAGACAAAACTCTATTGTTTCTGATGTTGAAATTGGATAAAGGGGGACATCAATTCCTCCTAATCCAATTATTCCAAAATCTGCATAAACCCATTCTGGTCTGTTCTCAGCTATGATAGCAATTCTATCACCGCGTTTAACACCCATCGAGGCAAGTCCAAGGGCAAACAGTTCAGTTTGGTTATATGCCTCATCATATTTTATTTCAACCCACTGATCGTTTATGCGGTGTTTTAAAACCGCTTTCTCCTTTCCTTTCCCAAAATCCCTTGTCATTACCTGGAACAACTGGGAAATAGTTTTGAATTCTTTATAAATGGGCATACTCTCCTCTGAAAATGTTTTGCAACAAGATAAGGCGGGTACAAAAAAGAAGCAAGAATTAATAACGAATGACTAACTTGCCAGTATTTCTCCATTAACAACAGGAGTAACACATACAATAGGATTTTCGGGTGCATTTAGTTTTTCGAAAATTTCTTCGAACAATCTGTATTGCATTCCCTGTCGTTCCAGTTTTGAAAATTTCCTATAACTCATAAACTGGCCGAGTTTGTTAAATGGAGCATCGAAAACAAATGCATGTTCAAAATCGTTACGGACATTTTCTTTCAAAAATTTAATTTTTTCAGCATCATCGCCATTCTTTTCGTACGCTTTTGCTTTAAAGGAAACGACATCACCATTATTAATTATAAGATAAATATTTAGTATAATTTCTTTCATCTATTCCTTAGCGGGCATTTCTTTGTTTTTAAAAACAAACAGTGTAAGAAAAACAGCAAGTATAAACGCCATTTTACATAACAAACTTTCAACAGCAGTTACAAACAATGGAAAGAACAGGGCGATTATCATTGATGGTAAAAACGTAAATAGAAATCCAAAGAAAAATAATCTTGTGAGAGATTTTTGTTCAGGATTGGTTTCACTGCCCCATTTTTTGTTTAAAATTATCATTGAGCCAAGGATCGGTAAATAGTAAAACGTTGCATAAAGCGGGCCCATTGGATAATGATATGACGCATATAACACAGTACATTTTGTTACTGCAAATTGATCAAGAAGAAACGGATACACAATAATAAAGAACAATGCAGGGACAAAAATATAGCGATGGTAAACTTTTAATTTACCTGTATAAAGCAGGACTGTATATAAGCCGAGAGGGGGTAAAAGTGTAATGTCTAAGAATGCTAAATAAATTATAAACTGTTGATGAAAACCCAATCCACAAATAAAATATTCCAGAATCTGATAACCGAATAAAAGAGCAACCATACCAATCGCATAAAAATTTACAGAATTCTTTTTCGCAAATATCAGCATGTTAATTACAAAACCAAGTTCAATACATGCTATTAATAAGGAAATTAATCCATCAAATTTTATCATCAATATTCCGAAAATTAGAAAGAGCGGATAACATATTTGTATCCGCTCTTAAGTATAATTATGCCTTTGGACCAATCATTTTTTCAGGTCTAACAACTTCATCAAATTTTTCTGCAGTAAGCAATCCAAGTTCCAAAGCAGCTTCTTTAAGAGTCTTGTGTTCTTTATGTGCCTTCTTTGCAACTTTTGCCGCGTTATCATATCCAATAACTGGATTGAGAGAAGTTACAAGCATTAAAGAATTTTCAAGATGCTTTTTAATATTGTTTTCATTAGCGATTATACCAACAACACAATTATCGTTAAAGCTTTCGCAGGCATCGGCAAGAAGTTTAATTGACTGCAAAATATTAAATGCTATAACCGGCATGAAAACATTTAATTCAAAATGACCGCTTGCACCGGCAAAATTAATAGTAACATCATTGCCAAAAACCTGTGCACAAACCATTGTCATTGCTTCACATTGTGTGGGGTTTACTTTACCGGGCATGATTGAACTTCCCGGTTCATTTTCAGGTAAAGACAATTCACCAATTCCGCATCGGGGACCTGAACCAAGCCAGCGAATATCATTTGCGATCTTTGTTAAAGATGTTGCAAGAGTTTTTAATGTCCCGCTCATTTCGACAAGCGCATCCTTACCTGCCATTGCTTCAAATTTGTTTGGAGCTGTTTTGAATTTCTTGCCTGTAATTTCAGAAATCTTTTGCGCGGCTGTTTCAGCATATTTTGGATGTGCATTCAAGCCAGTTCCAACAGCAGTGCCGCCAAGCGGAATTTCTAATAATCTTTTCAGTGAATCTTCAATTCTTTCCAAACCATATTTCAGCTGATACGCATAACCGGAGAATTCATTACCAAGTGTTAATGGGGTTGCATCCATTAAATGAGTTCTACCAATTTTGATAATATCTTTG
>DAIEQP010000374.1 GCA_027347805.1 Ignavibacteria bacterium
AGGTGAATTATCAAAAAAGTTTTTGAATTTAGCTTCGCTTTCAGCAAGTTCTTTCTGGGATTCTATTTCATTTAGTTTTCTTAATCCAGCAATTGAAATAATTTCTATCAATCCTTTGATAAAGAAAACATAATGTTCTAACTGTTTTCGGCTCCAGATTGGCACCTTTTTGACTGCTTCTAAATATTCATCAATATCAAAACCATATTTAATTGCCTGGTTTCTGAAAAAATCAATATCGGGTGAGTCAAGGAAAAACTGTCCTGTAAAAAAATTACCATAATGAATTCCCCTAATAATAATTGGTGTAGCATTATCTACCAGGCCATGGGGACATTTATATGTTACAGTCGGGTCCGCCTCATGCAGGTGATCGATAATATACTTATCACTTTTCATACATTCATTTCTGCACTCAGGATGAACCCTGTGAAATTTAGTACATACATCCTGCCAGCCGGTAGCTGTTAGTATATTGCCATCATTGTCAATAATTGCAGAGGGAAATGAATAAATTTCATTCAATCTGTCCTGAAGCACCTGAAGTTGATTAATATCGATTAAATCTTCCAGTTTATTGATCATGTTAATCAAACCCTGATAAATTTATTAATTACTGTCTATCGACTCTTCATTATCGAAATATTTATAACTAAATAAAAGGTCAAGAGAATAAAAAATCTTCCTCTAAATATTTCCCCGTAATCTCAATTAATAATAATAATTAATCAATCAAATTGAAAGTAGATTATAATTCATTTCATAATTGTAAATCATCTTTTAGATTTACCAAAACTCACAGAGACATGGTTACCGGCATAGAACAATATGTGATTTTAGTTTACCCTCAAGTTCAGTTATGTTCATTGTATCCAAAACTGCTTTAGCTGTATTGCTGAACCAGCCGCAGAACAAAACTTTTTTTGATTTAACCGACTGAACAACTTTCCAGCAGTAGGAAGGTACTGCTGCGCTGCCAATCTTTTGATCTCCAAAGAAACCGCCGCATATTATATAAAGCTTTTCCTTCTGCGACCATTCTCTCACTTTTGTATCAATCTTCTTCCATATTCCCCTGTTTAAATTTGTTGTTTGTGGAAGGCAGTTGTAATAGCGGAATGTTAATTCTTCCTTGGAGCAGTCAGAAGCAAAGTCCTCTGCGTTTGCTAAATGTCCCTTATCATATTTAGTTCCTTTGTAATCTTCATCTGTTGCGCAATTAAGTTTATCATCATCATTTTTAAAAGAGAAATGTTTCGCATCCCTATCGCATTCGCCCCCGCCTTTGTATAAATAATAACTTACATATCTCGGCTGATGAAATTCGTTGCTGAAATTTACCTTGTAAATTCCTTTATCAATTTTGATCTGCGCATTGCTTACTATCCAGTTAGCAAAAATAAATACAAGAGCAATAAAGAGGTTTTTCAATTATCATCTCCTTGGTTAATTCTGAATATTTAAATAACAATATAGTATATAAAAATTTTTTACTAACCTGTATACTTATTTCAAGGCTTGCACATAAGAGCACTAGTAGGTATGTTGAATATGTTCAGAATGAGTAATATGAAAAAAATCATTATTCATGAAGTTGGCTTGCGGGATGGTCTCCAGATGGAGAAACAGACAGTTCCGCTTGAACAAAAAATAGAATGGATTAGAAAGCTATTAACTTCCGGTGTTGATATTATTCAGCTTGGCTCGTTTGTTCATCCGCTTAAAGTACCTCAGTTAGCCGATACAGACCAATTATTCAAATACTTTAACAAGCCGGAAAATAAAGCAGGAAGTGTTGTACTATCTGCACTGATTCTTAATGAAAAAGGATTTGAGCGGGGTGAAGTTTGCGGTGTTGAAATGTATAATATGGGAGTTTCTGCAAGCGAAACACACAGCATGAAGAACAGCGGTATGACAATTACAGAAGCAACTCAAAGAATTATCGGCATTGCTAAAAACGTGATTGATGCCGGTAAGCTGGTGCAGGTTTCTGTTCAATCTGCATTCGGCTGCGGATTTGAAGGAGAGATTAAAGAAGAGAAAGTATTAGCAATTGTTAAGGAATATATTAATGCTGGAATTAAAAACATTACACTTGCTGATACAGCCGGACACGCTGTGCCAGACCAGGTTTCAAAATTATTTGATTCATTAAATAAACTTGATTCATCAATTGTATGGGGAACTCATTTTCATAATACTTATGGAATGGGTATTGCAAATTGTTATGCAGCATTAAAAGCAGGTGTTACTTATTTCGAATCATCTGTTGCCGGTTTGGGAGGCTGCCCATATACAAAAGTTGCAGCTGGTAATGTATGCACAGAAGATTTTGTACACTCTCTTAAGCGCTCAGGTTATGGAAATAATATTGATCTCTCAAAACTAATTGAACTAGCCAAAGATTTTTCTTCATTCTTTAACCGGGAACTGCCCGGTCTTGTTTACAAAAGCGGTGTAATCGATTACAAATAAAAAATACATTTGTAAATATTTATTAGTAAATAGCCCAGGAATAAATCATGGGCTATTATTTTTATTTTCCTATATAACTTTCATCTCTCGAAATTTCTGAATCTGCCCGGTTGTGTATCCAATTTGTTTTAATATTTCATTTGTATGCTGGCCAAGTGTTGGCGGAGCCGTTTCAACAAGTCCCGGAGTTTTAGAAAACTTTGCGGTAAGATTAAATAATTCCAGATCACCAATACCATCAAGAGTAACTTTTCCAAAAGTATTTCTGAATTTAACCTGTTCCTGTTTAATCGCCTGATCAAGTGTAAGAATTGCACCGGCAGGAATATCATGTTCATTAAATTGCTCAACCCATTCTGCAGTATCCTTTTCAGCGAGTCTCTCATTCAAAATGGATTTTAATTCTTTGCGGTTCTTCTTTCTAACCTCGTTATTTTTAAATCGAGGATCACTTTTCAATTCTGAAAGTCCAAGAAGATCGGCAAGATTCTCCCATTGTTCCTGTTTATTAGCCGAAATATTCATAAAGCCATTTTTCGTTTTAAACACTCCGGATGGCGATGCAGTAAAATTATCATTCCCCATCAAAATAGGCTGCTGATGACCAATCATTAAATTTGCAACAACCCAACCCATCAGCGGCATTATAGAATCAAGAAGAGCAACATCAATAAACTGTCCTTCACCAGTTCTTTCTCTGTAGAAAAGAGCAGCCATAACTGCAAACGCCGCATTTAATCCGCCAACAGTATCACATAAAGGAAATCCGGCACGGAGCGGATGAAAATTTTCATCTCCGTTGATTGCCATCTCCCCGCTTAATCCCTGTATAATCTGATCGTAAGCAGGTCTTGATGAATCGGGTCCTGATTGACCGAATCCAGAAATTGCACAATAAATTAGGCGCGGATTAATTTCCGAAAGAATATCGTATGAAAGGCCGAGACGATTCATTACGTCGGGACGAAAATTTTCAACAACAATATCTGAATCGGCGGCAAGTTTTTTAAAGATTGTCTTTCCTTCAGTGGATTTTAGATTTAGTGTAATCGATTTTTTATTTGCGTTTTGAGCAAGGAAGCTTGTCCCCATTAGCTTCTGATTATATTCGGGTACGCACCCAAGATTTCTTGCAAGATCACCATTTTCCGGATTCTCAATTTTAATTACATCTGCACCGGCCAACGCAAAATGAAGCGTAGCAAATGGTCCGGACAATACATTTGTCAAATCAAGAATCCGAATTCCATCTAAAAGTTTCATGAATTTCTCACATTATATTTATGTCATTAGTGATTTTATTTTTCTAAGTCTACCTCCTGATTTCTTTCAGGCATTTCCTTAATATTTCAATTCCCTCTTCAACTTCATCAAAAGAAAGATTTAATGGAGGACGAAAACGTATTGTCTTTTCGGAACATCCAAGAAGAACTAATCCATTTTTAACTGCATTTTGTCTTATCAAATCCCGATTCTCTTTGGAGTTAATATCTATAGCACAGAATAATCCAAGTCCGCGTGCGTTTGAAACAATCTCAGGGTATTCAAGTTCAAGCTTATCAAGATGCTGATGCAGAGAATTTCCGACAAGAAGAGCATTTTCAACAAGATTTTCCTCTGCAATAATTTCCAGAGTCTTTGTTGCTCTAACCATATCAATAAGATTGCCGCCGAATGTTGAATTGATGCGGCTTGAGAGATGAAAAACATTTTCTTCTGCTTCGTCTATTCTATTGCTGCACATAAATCCGCAAATGTGAGTCTTCTTTCCGAAAGTGACCATATCGGGTTTCACATAATATTCATGCGCCCACATTTTGCCTGTTATGCCGATACCGGTTTGTATTTCATCAAAGATCAGCATTATTTCATTTTCATCGCATAGATGGCGAAGACTTTCAAAAAATTCCTTCCTGAAAAAATTATCTCCTCCTTCACCCTGTATAGGCTCAATAATCAATGCGGCTATATCATCACGATTTTCTCTTATAGCTTTTTTAATCTGGTGAATTGCAAGATTCTCCTCCAGTTTTACTTTTTCCAATCGTTCTTCAGTAAGAGGGAAAGAAAGAACCGGGCTATTTATTCTTGGCCATTGAAATTTGGGGAAGTATTTAATCTTTACCGGATCTGTATTAGTGAGTGATAAAGTATAACCGCTTCTTCCGTGAAAAGCATTTTTAAAATGTATTACCTGTGTTCCTACTTCCCTGTTATATCCTTTCTGGAAATTTTTTCTGATCTTCCAATCGAATGCTGCCTTAAGGGCATTCTCGTTTGCAAGAGTTCCTCCATCAACAAAGAAGAGATAAGAGAAACCGGATGGCATTGCCAGGTGTGCAAATGTTTCGACAAACTCAGCCATTTCAACTGTGTAAGCATCTGAATTGGATGGTTTGTTTACCCCCAGCTTTCCAAGCTTTTCCAGAAACTCAGGAGTCGTTAATTTGGGATGATTAAACCCGATTGCACTGGAAGCAAAAAATGTAAAGTAGTCGAGAAGAATTTTATCTGTCAGCGAATCATAAATATAGGAACCATGACTTTTATTAAGATCAATTACGAAATTAAATCCATCGGCAAGCATGTGCTTACTGAGCACCGGGTGAACCTGGAGAGGAGAAATTTTAAATGGAAAATCTACAGCTGCTTTACTGTTTTCTTTACAGAACATAATGCACCTCGAAATTCTATTAATGAATGGAGTGAGCTGCGTACTATAATATTAAGTACACACTTTCCCATTCAGAAGAATTCCTGGTGCTCGAACAATGAAATAATAAATGGACGACCCTGTTTCGCTTTACTCATAATTATCAATTTGAGCGCGTTGTAATTTACCGCTGTAATCAATATAAACAGATTTCCATTCAGTAAAGAAATCGTAAACGGCCCAGCCACCTTCCCGGTGCCCGTTGCCTGTTTGTTTTACTCCGCCAAAAGGAAGATGAGCCTCAGCTCCAATTGTCGGTACATTAATATATGTTATTCCCGCTTTAATATCACGTATTGCTTTGAAAGCACTGTTTACATCACGAGTATAAATTGAAGATGATAGACCATATATAGTACCATTCAAAATATCAATTGATTGAGAAAGAGATGAAGTTCGAATAACAGAAAGAACCGGTCCAAATATTTCCTCCTGAGCAATTCTCATTTCCGGTTTTACATTTTCAAAAATGGTGGGTTCATAAAACCAGCCTTTTGAAAGTTCACCATCCGAAGCAATTTTTCCGCCGCAAACCAGATTCGCTTTTTCATTCTTTCCTATTTCCACATAAGAAGCTACAACATTGCGCTGACCTTCATTAACACAAGGACCAACATCAGATCCGGGAAGAAGTCCATTACCAAGCTTAAGTTTTTTTGTTCTATCAACTAACATATCAAGAAAGGTGTCATAAATTTTTTCATGAAGTATAAGTCTGCTTGTAGCAGTGCAGCGTTGACCTGTAGTTCCAAATGCACCCCATAAAACTCCTTCGAGTGCTAAATCCAGATCAGCATCATCCATAACTATTTGAGCATTCTTTCCACCAAGTTCAAGAGAAACTCTTTTAAGTGTTGAACTTGCATCTCTAGTAATCTGTTTTCCAACTCCTGTAGATCCTGTAAATAATATTAAATCAACATCAGGATTATTAACAATGGCATTACCAACTTCTCCGCCGCCCCCATGAACAAGATTTACAACTCCCTCAGGAATTCCAGCCTGCATCATTATATCAACTAGAGTTGTTGCGGTTTTGGGAGTATCACTGGCTGGTTTAAAAACTACTGTATTACCTGCAAGCACTGCCGGAAAAATTCCCCATGTAGGAATTTCCATTGGAAAATTCCATGGTGTTATAATTCCTGCGACACCGACCGGGACACGAACAGCCATTGCAAATTTATCGGGCATTTCAGATGGAACAGTATGGCCGAATAATCTTCTTCCCTCAGTTGCTGCATAGTACGCAGTATCAATTCCTTCCTGAACATCTCCCCGGGTTTCAGCGAGCACCTTTCCCATTTCTCTAGTCATTTCGCGTGCAAGTTCCTCTTTATTTTTTACGAGAAGGTCTCCAACTTTTCTCATAATATCACCACGTGCTGGAGCGGGAACGAGTCTCCATTTTTCAAATGCTGCACGGGCAGCACTGACTGCATCTTCAACATCTTCTTTTGTCGATTTCGGAAATATTCCAACTACATCATTCCAATTTGCAGGATTTCTGTTTTCGAAAGTTCTTCCGGATTTTGAATCGGTCCATTTACCATTGATGAAGTTCTGAAAAATCTGCGGCATGTGAAGCCTCCTATTTTGACAGGCATCTATTGAATAAAAAATAACCAATAAGATTGACTCTTCAAACCAGAAAATTTTAGATTAATTTGATTATGCTATGGAAATATTAATAAGCGAAAAGTTATTTTCTGCTTGTGTGGTATTGTTACGGTTCTTTTCTTCTCACTGAAATTTTTGATG
>DAIEQP010000381.1 GCA_027347805.1 Ignavibacteria bacterium
CGCACAATATATTTTGCCATTCCATTTATTTCTGACTGATAAATAACATCATCATCAGTATTTAGAATCTGCCAGTTGAAGGGACCGCCTTTGGTTCCCTCCATATATCCGTAACCTGATGTGTCTGTAACAAATTCTTTATCGGCAATAAATCCAAGCGCAGGATTTCCACCAACATTTATTTTTATCGGAAAGCTGAACAGCGGCGGCGCAACAACTGATTTAAAATTTGCCATCATTATATTTCCCGTAAGATCACTAATGCCGCTGGTTATAATTAATGACGGTAAAGAATTTAAATCAAGTTTATCGACATCAAGTATAATTGTGCGTTTATCTTCCTTGAGAAATGCTTTTGTAACTGTCGGGCCAGAGAGAATATATAAAGATGTTTTTTCTGCTGATAGTTTATCTATCTCTTCCGAAAAGAAAATTTGAATTTTATTTTCATTAAGTGCTCTTGCAGAGACAACAGCTGGAGCGCGTTTATCCTGGGGACCAAGTTCAGCAGGAAATGTTAAGCAAAGATTCAGTTTGCCATCTTTTATTACAGCATTTTCCTGAACGAAGTCACAGTTGTTTCCATCCCAGGTATGAGTTGCTTTTTCCCAGCGGTTTTCATCGAATGTATTAAAGTCATCTTTCCAGTCAAGTGTAAAATTTCTATTTGAACCATAATTACCGGTTCCAGGTGTATACTTATAATATGACGCCCATTCATAACTTGTAAAGGCCGGCAATATTTTTTCATTCCACTGGCCAATCCAGTTTGGATAAGCAGGCAGCCATGTATTGAACATTAACTTTTGAGGTCTAGTTAATGTTTTAACAAAGCTTTCTGTTTGCCTATAAACTTCATTGCCATCAATAAACCAGGCAACATAATCGGGAGTCCATTCAATTGCGTATGTATGATAATCAAGCGCGGGATTAAAATTCACCAGATGATGACGTACATGATTTATTTGTCCAGGAGTAATTGTGTTGAACTGGACATCATTTGAATAACGCCCCAGTATTTCAATATCAATTTCATTCCACTTGCTTGAATTCCATGTATCAGTATCATTACCATCAAAATAAGTGAACATCGTTCCGAGAGTTCCCTCTTTACCGGCAACTTTAAAACTGGATTCAAATCTTCCGTAAAGAAAAGATTCTTTAGTTCTTAACTCCGCACCCTTATAATTTTTTGCTTCGATTGATAAAGCAAATAATAAAAGTAATGATGCAATAAAATATTTTATTGATATCTTGATCATTAGTTATTGATTATAAAAACCGGGTGAGTCCCACAAACTCACCCGTAACATTTCCGAAATATAGAGAGGAGGATTTCACAGGAATCGGAATTGGTTTTAAAAATCCACACCTACAGTAATTTTTTGATAGTCTTTTAATCTGCCAAAATCTACGTAAGAGTAATCAATCTTAATTGCAACATTTCCAAAAAATGTCTGCTTAATGCCTGCACCAAGAGTGAAAGATTCCTCAGTATCAACAAGGAACACTGATTTATATCCGCCTCTTAAAAAGAACGAGTCTCTAAATCCATACTCAGCACCAACATTTACACTTTCATAATCGTTTGAGGGATGCAAAGCATCTGCCGCAATGGTTAACTGGTGTAAATCATTTTTAAATGGCTGGTATGAAAGCCCGACTCTAAAGTTAAGCGGTAATTCCCATTCATCAGTTTGAAGATAAGCAGGAATCTGACCGTTGTTTCCTGTACTATTTGCATCAGGATCATAAAGCACCAGAGCGGAATTGCCGTCAAGTTTCATCTTGGTTCCAAAATTGGAAATAGACATAGCAAGTATAATCCCATCGAAAGGAGTTCTATAAAGAACTCCCATATCGATTGCAAACGCTGTTGCAGATGTACGCCAAATTTTCTGCATTACAAATTTCGGATTGAATCCAATCGAAAAATTATCTGTTAGATTCAATGCGTAAGCAACAGAAAATACTGCATCGGTAACGCCAAATGTTTCACCTGTTCCTTCAGGACTTTCGATTGTTCTCACCGGCATATCTTCGATTGCAGAAGATAAAAAGCTGACACCAATTGAACCATAATTTCCAAGATTATATGAAGCATCAAGGAAATTATAATTAATGTCTGCAATCCATTTTGTATGATCAAATACTGCCGATCCTCCTGGAATTTTTGCAATACCAGCCGGGTTCCAGAATATTGCACTTGGATCATCAGCAACCGCAACAAAAGCACTTCCCATTGCAGATGCACGCGCACCCTGACTAATATTTAAGAATGGAGCAGCAGTTGTTCCTCTTTTCGAAACGTTTGAAACAAAATTTTGCGCGGTGATTGTTGAAGCCGCTATTATGATAAACAAAATTATATTTATTCTTTTCATATTCACTCCACCGCTATTTAATTATCGCAAATTTGCCGATGTAAGAACCAACTCCCGGCGAATCAACGTGATAGATATATAATCCGAATGCCAAGTCAGTACCATCATCGCTTAAAAGATTCCATGAAAGCGATCCATCGGAAGCACTTCCATTTTTTTCAAGCGTTTTAATTAATGCACCTGTAACAGTATAGATTCTGATAGTACAGATTTGCGGCAGGTGAATGAAATCGACTCTTCTTTCACCGCGACCGGTTTGGTTAAGATTTCTCTTTTCCCAGGCGTTTGCACTAATGTATGGATTAGGTACTACTGCAATTTTATTTAAACTGTTCTGCGCAAGTTCATTATCAATTTTCGCACTTGATGTTGAAAATTGGAAATAATCACCATTGAAGAACGGTTTTGATGTTGTGAATCTGAAAATATCACCCGGCTTTGGAGTAACATAAACGGGTGCAGATGGAATACGATATTGAATTCTCCATGTTAATCTAAATTGATTATTAATGTATTCAATGATTACAATATCATCTCCTAAATTGAAAACTCCGTTGCCATCATTATCAAATAGCTCTGCCTGAACTTCCTGAGCTCTTGTAGTATTTCTAACCTTAAATGGAACCGGCAGCTGAGTAAAAGGCGTGGTTATTGTTTGCCCGGTAGGGAGCCATTCAATTTCATAGTCAGAAGGCCATGCAATATTATATGCCGGGGAACTCTTATCAGGAATAACAACCATATCGACATTTGAAAATCCCTTTACCCATCCCTGAGTTCTCAATGCACCTAGAGTATCATTAACAACGGCAATTATTAATCCATCAAATGGAGTAGAAAATTTTCCTACACCCATGTTTAATGAATCGACACCCGCGAAAATTGTTGTTTGAGTACCATTAATAGTTCTTACAACTGAATATTGTTTTGTACTGTATTTATAATCATTACCTGATGAAGTAAAATTAACTTTATATGTTGCACCATTCTTGACATCAGAAGGATTCAATACAATCAAATTCAGTTTACCGGTACCAATTCCGCTTGCAACTTTTGTTATGTCACCTGTTATTTGCGGCGGTTTATAACCTGCAACAGCAGCATTTGGAGTTACAACAGCACAGTTTATATCAATGAACTTAATAGAACCTGAATAATCCTGTGTAATGATTTTAGTATTTTCAGTTGGTGTTAATCCCTGGGTTCCATATTTGGGATCTCCCTGATCGTATGCAACCAAAGCATAATAATATGTTGAACCATTAGTAACAGTTGTATCCACAAAAGAATGCTGAAGGCCGGAATCTGTTCCTCTCCAAAAATGAGCGCCGTTAATACCAACAGGATCCGATCCTTTAATTCCATCTTTCAAATCGAATTGAGCAATCGGTTTCCAGTATTTTGTTTCACCTTTGGAATCTGTTATAACTTTGATATCGTTAAATTCAGGTTCCTGGCTGCGGTATAAAAGATAACCTTCGAAATCAAATTTTCTCAAAAACTTATCGTATGATTTTTCAGCAATATCATCCCAGTAGAGAAAAACTTTTTTATCTCCTGAAATTGCTGTGAGAGTTGGTTTTCTTGGCGGCTGAGAGAAATTATAATTTGCATTATAAATTGCCTGAACAGTTTCTTTATTGAATACCATATCTTCGTAATCGTTGCCGAAAACTAATGCTACAGAAAATCTTTCTCTTCTGTCTTTCTTTAATGGGAAAGCTCCTGAACCAAAAAGAATCTGAATATTAGATTTGTTTAATGAAGTATCAAAACTTCCATAATTCATTTTTCTCCAAATCACCTCATCATTCTTTGGCCATATTGCATTTGGTCCTTTGTTGGATAAACGTTCAATAACCAAGCTTGTTAAACCGATCTGATCTGATTCGTCTTTATCAGTCTCATCAAAATTCGGTTCACCATGAGTTGGTTTTCCATCGCCTTCACCTTCGTCAGGGCCAGCATATTGAGGATCGTTTGGACAAACACCATCTTTACCAAGATCGTCATTTAGCGGTTCGCCAAGATCCCATTTTCCATTATGATTTAAATCTGAATATGATACCCAGTCATGATCATTATCTATATTATCATCTCTTCTTTCATCTGTCATTCCATCTTCATCATTATCTCTACCGTCAAAACCGTTGCCAGGTGATTCAAGGAATGCATATCCAACATAACCTGTTTTCCAGTTTCCTGGAGGTGCAACGCCATCGGAATCGAATGCGTAAGCCAAATCAAGTTTTGTATTATAAGATGCATTATCATCTCCGTTATCATCAACACCACCCACACCGGTATCGCAATAAAATCCAAAGTATGTTGTATCATAACTTACATCTGCAAGGTTAACAATATCGAAGTGAAAGAAAATAATATCTTCTGCAAGTACATGAGACCATTGAAAACCTCTTACTTCTTCTCTAATACCAAGACCACCTCTTTCCGGATGTGATCTTATTGGAAAATAATTATATGGCGGTCTTGCAAATTCCTGATCTCTCGAATCATCCATAGCATAAAATGTTTCAAGATCAGCATTCTGAACTCCACGGCCAAAATATCCAAACCAGTAGCCATCCCAAGTTTGATCTGTATTAGGCAGCGATCTCGGCCAAGATGAAGGCCAGGTTAATGGCTTTGTGCTTAATGCTGGCTGCTCTGATGAAGGAGCTGCATAACCTGGAATTGGTTCTGTTACCCACAAATCACCAGTAGTTGGATTAAAATCAACTTCTTCTCTATATGATGTTTGAGCAGGATGAATTAACTGACTATTACCAGGTGCAATTACAGCTGATGTAATAATAGGTGTACAACCATCAAGGTACATATGACCGCTTCCCTTTGGCCATTCGCCGGAAGGACGATCCGGCCAAGTACCAACCTGCCCATCATTTTGAAATAAAGTGCGAACAAGATTTCCATCCATTACGCCTTTTTTTCTATATGTCTTATCTCCCTGCGGTTCCTGTAAATATTTTTGCGTTTGTGCAGACTGTGCCCACAAAACATTTACAACGAGGAAGAAAGAAAATAGCATCAAAAAATTTCTCTTCATTATTAACTCCATTTTCCAAATCTTTTCATTTTTCTTTTTAGAAGTTCACATTTAATCCAAGACTAATTCTTCGTGGAGAAGAATAGTCGGCAGGATTTTTAAGATATTCTTCAATAGTATTTGTGCCAATAATAGGAGCAGCGAACTGAGTGTTGAGATCTACTCCTGCTCTGCCTGTTGTAGCATTTACGCCATATTCATTTTTAATATCAAATAAATTATATACAAGAAGGAATGTGTTTACATCGAAACCAAAAAACTTAAATATCTTATTGGCTTTTAAATCCACATTTAATGTGCTGGGTTTTCTGCCAAGATTTTCGAAACGTAAACCTTTTGTATAACGTGGTTCTTCAGTATAAGGCGCGCCGCTTCCGTAACCAAGAATCAATCCTGCTGTCCAGTTCATTGGATCACCAACTGTTAAAGAAATATTTAAAGTATGTGTCTGATCCCAGGAAAGTGGAACTACTTTTTTGTTTGGCTCTACCGGAGGATCTGCCTGATTATTATAAAAATTCTGCATAGGATCCGATGCATTTCCTTGTGCTACCTGATATGTATAATCTATCTTAGCAGAAAAATAATCTGCAAATCTTTTATCGAGTGTAAGAATAAGTCCTTTAACATTTCCATAATCTCTGTTAATATATCTACCGAATAAAAATCCTTCATAGGTTTTTAGAATTTCCATACCCAATAAATTTCTAATATCGCTGTAATAGAGAGACACATCGATAGAAACATTCGGGAAAATTACTTGCTGCAATCCAAGTTCGTACTTAACTGTTTTTTGTGCTTTAAGTTCAGGATTTCCAACTGTTGAAGACAAAGCAGTTGTTTGATCAATCAGGTAATTGTAATTGCTGTATAAATTTTCAAAAGTCGGAATCTGGAAAAAATGTCCGTACGAAAAATGAATTGCACCTTTATCCGAAATTGGGAAAGATACACCAAGTCGCGGACTGATTTGGTATTCAACTTCTGCATCACGTTTTTCATTAGCGTGAGCAAAATTTGGATTGTTGAGAGCATTTCTTAAATCAACAGGTAAATTTGTGTTGGGATTGAAATAATCAAATCGAATACCTGCATTGATAATCATTATATCATATTCCATCTTATCCTGAATGAATGCAGAAAACTCCATCGGTTTGCGTGTATATACTTGATTGTATTTTGTATCAACATCAGAATAACCTAATGTAAAGATTGCGTTTCCGAGGGAATCCAGCTGACCTTCAGTTTGATTTCTAATTGTCTTCCATGAGTTATATAATTCATGAATTCTTAACTCGGCGCCAGCTTTTACTTTGTGTTCTTTTGAAACCTGTGATTCTATTGTTAACTGTAAAATATTTGTAAAGGTAGATCTACTATACCTATCTGTTTCGTTTCCACCCTGATTGAAAGTATAGCCAGTATAAGGTGTTCCCTGATTTGGTTCAACGTAGTGACTATCGAATTCATCAGGATATAAATAGCCCGAATATTTGTAAAGACTAGATGAAAATTTTAAAGCAATGTAAGTGTTCTGATTAGGTAAATATGAGATTTGAACATTATGAACAAAATTTGTTCTGTAATGATTTTTTATAGCGTCTGGTGTCCATTTATATGCATGACTATAATACTTATTCCAATTATCATCCCAAGAAAATCCGTAGCTAAATTTCCAATTTGATATTCCATAACTAAGTTTGCTGTTGAAAGATTTTTTTTCATAAGGATTCATCGGAACCCATGCACTGTCTCCCGTAGGTGAATCTATCCAAACATTTTGATTGGAAGAATTTGGGAACACAGGTCTATCATCATAAGTGTTATAAATTCTTCTTCCGAATTCATAACCGTCATCTTTGTAATATCGGCCGGTTACAAAGAATGAAAAATTATCTAAAATTTTTGTGGGGCCGCTTAATGTTGCCTGAACGTCAACAGAGCCCATTGGGTCAAATCTATCCATATGCTGAAAAATATCTGTATGCTTAGTAAAATAATTACCAAGGTAAGCTGATAGATTGCCCTCGTATCTGCTTCCACCATCTTTAGTAACAATATTTACAATTCCAGACATTGCCTGACCATATTCAGCATTGAATGTTCCGCTGATTACTTCCATCTGGCGAACGGAACTATTTTCAACTTCTAAAGACATTCCGCCATTAAATGCATCTGTTACTGAAACACCATCAACCAAATAAGAAACTTCATTAGATCTGCCACCTCTAAAGTGGCCGTTAACAACACCCGCCTGCAGGTTTATCACCTGATGAATATTTTCAACAGGCATAAGTTTTAACTCATCTGAAGAAACAATTGCAGAAGATGAAGTTAGATCTTTAGTGATCAACGGCTGCTTTGCTTGAATCACTACTTCGCCAACATTAACAGCAGTTGAGGTAAGTTCCTGATCAACACGTGTTGTTAAATCAATCCTTACGTTTACATTTTCAACTGTAATTTTATTGTATCCTACAGAACTAATAATGAGAGTATATCTGCCGGGTGAAAGACTATTAATATTAAAATCACCTTCCAGGTCGGTTGCGGTTCCCAAATTAGTTCCTTTAATAAGAACACTCGCACCAATAATACCCTCTTTTGTTTCGGCATCCCTAATTCTTCCAACAATACGTCCTGTTGTACCTGCGAGAACATGGGAATCGAAAACAAGTATAAGAAGTAGAATCAGAATTGCAGCACATTGATACCTTATTCTATCCTTAGAAATTGTTCTCCACATAAGCTATTCCTTGAAAAAATTTTTAAGTAATTAACAAAACAAGGTGCTGCATTGCGCAGCACCTTAAATGATATGACTTTTATTTAACGAGCAACATCTTCTTAACGCTAGTGAAGGAGCCGCTTTCCAATCTATAGAAATATACACCTGATGCATAACGTGATGCATCAAAGTTCACAGTATAATTTCCTGCATCCTGCTGTTTGTTAACTAATTCAGCAACCTGTCGGCCAAGAACATCAAATATTCTTAAGCTAACAGTTCCCATTTGAGCAACAGAATAGCGGATTTGTGTTGTTGGGTTAAATGGATTAGGATAGTTCTGGCTTAATTCATATGTGTATGGAACTGATTTATCTTGAATTCCTACAACATCAGTTTCACCTAACCAAGTATACATCAACTTAGAAGGATCACTCCATCCATTATCATTATTGAATGGTGACCAGCTGATTTGACCTTCACGGTTTGCACCTAAATCTGCACCATTCTTTCCATCATTATCCATGACGCAAATATCGAATGGAATTTTGAATCCTTCTTTCAAAGTTGGAATAGTATCTTTTACAGCAGTACTGCTTTTTCTTAAGTTAGCTAAGTCACTTAGTGATACTTTTGCTTCTACAACATAACCGGTTGGGAATTTTTCTTTCCAGTAATAATTAACACCCGGTAAAAGAAGAGAATCTTTTTCTGCAGTCCAGTGATCTTCTCTAGCTCTAACTTTATTAAATCTTAAGTGGTAGTCTGGATATTTTCCTCTTTGATAAGCAGTATGCTGTTTTGCCTGCTGGTTATATAAACCGAATTCCAAATCACAAGCATCAAGTGCCCAATTGTAACCGGAGCTCATATATTTATCGTCATCAGCATAAACGATATCATCGGTTACGTTGAATGCACAATATAGATAACCGCCAGAAATTGCGACATAAACATCAGCAGAGCAGTCAGCATCGTTTGTTACTGTAAAGCCTGTCATAATATGAGCTGAACCATCTGATGGTTTTAATTTCCAAGGTGTGTAGCCAGCCCATTCAGTTAATGCTCCATCTGCCTTCCAGTTTGGAGGAGCTACCATTGAAATTGTCGGGATTCCTTTTGCTTTATTTGTTACAGAAGCAGTAAATGCAACTGCGCCAACATTGCCGGCTTTATCAATAGCATTAACAGCATAGTAGTATGTAACATCTTTATCAGTTTTTGGAGTTCTAATTAAGTGTTCAAGTACTTGTGTTCCTCTTGCAATGTTTGAAGCGACAACTTCAACACCAGCAGCATTTACATTTGTGAATGCAGTTTTGCTTGCATAAACATTATATTTTTCTGTTCCTTCATTGGAAACATCTTTCCAAGAAATCAAGTTTGAATATGTACCTTTAACTACAGATACACCTGCCGGTGCAGCTGGCGGGGTAATATCATAAACCTGGAATCCGGAATTCTGAAGCATGCTGAACAATAAAGTACCAACAAGTTTTTCTCCTTTTGGTCCTTTATCAGCTCCGCCGGCACCAATTGCGAGAACTTCAATTTTAATTTTAGAAACTTTTTCCTGATTGAATACATCATCTGTTTTTGGTCCGTTAGGATTTCTAGCCCAGGTACCAACAGGCGGATATTGATCGCTATTTGTGTTTCCATCATAACCACCATTTACACCTTGTTTCAACGGCAGTCTGTATCTTGTCCAATCAGAAACTTTTGTTAAATCGATAGGAACTTTGGTAACCCATTGTTCTCCATCATTTCCTTCAAACATATAAATTCTTAGAACTGCACGTTTTGGAACTGTTGTAACACAAGCTTTCGCATTTTTTACAAAAAGAGTTAATGCAGTTCTTTCAACAAATTTTGCAGGAGCTGTAACTGGAATTTCAAATCCTGTAACGCCGCCCCAATCTTCAGAAGCATCACATGTATAATCAGCTTTTAAAGATCCTGTTGTTCCCTCAACGATATCTGTAGCTTCATCTTTAAGTGTGAACCCGCCAGTACCGCTTGACCATGTTGTTGTAAAAGCAGAAGCTTGTTTTGCAAATGTAAGAAGTGGTGGTGCATAATGATCACCAGTAACTGAGAAGCCATCTATTAATACTGTTCCTGAAGCAGTTGGAGTGTTTGTAGCAGAACCGCCATCTTTTGGAACATAAACAACTGCCCATTCAAAACCATTTACATGGTCCCACGCCATTTCTCTATCACCATCCTGTGCCTGATAAGCCCATGAGATAGTTTTATCTGTTCCCATTGTAAAATCAACTTCTACTTTTTTCCATGTACCGCTTGCATCTGTTAAATCTATCGGCATTTCACGGAAAACTCTATTT
>DAIEQP010000387.1 GCA_027347805.1 Ignavibacteria bacterium
AGTATTATGAAATGAATGAGAATGATATAATCTTTACAATTTTTACAGATTCTGTTGATTTATATAATTCACGCCTTAGTGAGATGAATGATGTTTGGGGCAAATATTCACAGCATCAGGCAGAGATTGATTGGTATTCAATTCTTAAACGACAAAAGACCGATAATTTTGCTGAGTTAAGTTACCAGGATAAAAAACGTATTCATAATCTTAAATATTTTACCTGGGTTGAACAGCAGGGTAAATCAGTTGAAGAATTAAATGCTCAATGGTTTGATGAAGATTACTGGAAAGAAAAATTTTCAGTGGTTCCATTATGGGATAAACTGATTGAAGAATTTAATAACAGAGCTGGACTTGAAAACTAAAATATGAGCAGAAAAGAATTAAATATTCTTGAAAATGTTTTTATAAGTAAAGATAAAAATAAATTACAACTCTGCGATATTCTTTTTTCATCAAAGATCAAAGAGATAAAGCCCAAAACAGAAGTGCTTTTGGAATGGGAAGACATTAGGGAAAAATCTCAAAGGAATAAATTACTTAATCAATTAATTGAACATGATGAAAGCAAAGATATACATTTAGCAATTCCTGGCGGAATTGATCCCCATGTTCACTTCGATACTCCCGGTTTTGAATTTAGAGAAGATTTCGAACATGGTTCAGATGCTTCAATATGCGGAGGGACGACAACAATTATTGATATGCCGTGCACTTCCTTACCTCCGGTTACAAGTCTGAAAAATCTAAAGATTAAGAAAGATGCTTTGAAAGGAAAGGGAAATGTAAATTCTTTTTTCTGGGGCGGTGTTAGAGGGAATGATTTTAACGAAGCAGATACAAAAAAAAATATATACGAATTAGCTGATGCCGGAGTTGTTGGTTTTAAAGTCTATATGACATCGGGAATGGAATCGTTTTCCGATTTAAATGAGCAGCAGCTGAAAATTGTTGCCAGGATTATTGAGCAGACTGGTAAACCGATGGCTGTTCATGCAGAAGATAAAGATTTAGTTGCATATCGCGAAAAACGATTTAAGACAATGAACCGGAATGATTGGAAAGCCTACTGCGAGAGCAGGGATATTCAGGCAGAATCTTCTGCAGTTAACAAGCTGATTTCAATTTCTGAAGACACAGGATGTAGAATTCATGTTGTACACCTTAGTTCTAAATTAGCTCTCAAATCAATAAAAGATGCTCAAAACCGCTCGATTAATATTTCAACTGAAACATGTCCTCATTATCTCCACTTTACTCAGAGCGATTTTGAAAATGATCTAATAAAAAATTATTTGAAGACTGCCCCACCTGTAAAATTTGATGATGATAGGAATGCATTGTGGGAAGGGCTTGCAGATAATTCGATTATGTTTGTTACTACCGATCATGCAGGATGCAATCCCATACACGAAAAAACTTCGGAAAATTTTTGGAATGTTTATGGCGGAATTCCTGGTGTTGAACATCGGGTAAGATTTTTATTTAGTGAAGGTTTTTGGGAGAATAAGATAACACTTGAACAAACAGTAAAATTATTATCATCAAATGCAGCAGATTTTTTTAAACTAAATAATAAAGGTAAACTTCTTGCAGGATATGATTCCGATATCACATTAATTGATCTTTGGGATTCAAAAAGAATCCGTGCAGAGGAGATGCATTCTAAAGGTAAATACACCCCGTTCGATCAGGAATTATTAAAAACGGTTATTAAAAAAGTATTTGTAAACGGCAATTTGGTTTATTCATAAATCAAATATGATTGAAACCTAATAGGAAAGAAATCATGAAAACAGAAAGAATAACTATCGAAAATGCCTGGATTTGTTCCGTCATTGAAGAAGATGTTATTCCATTTTTCGGTGATTTAATAATTTCAGGAAGTAAGATTTTAAAAATCCGTCCTAAAAATTTTCAAAACTTTCAAAAAAATCCGGCAAAAGTTGGCAAAGATTCATTTAATGCATTCGGAAGAGTGCTGACGCTTCCGTTAGTAAATTTTCACGAACATATATATTCTAGACTTGCAAAAGGGCTGCCATTCAAAGGCAAGTTCGATAATTTTCAGAATGTTCTTAAAAATATTTGGTGGAAGCTAGATCGTGCACTTGATATGGAAATGGTTTCTTCTTCAGCAAAAATGTGTGCAATTGAATCCATTAAAAATGGAGTAACATATATTGTCGATCATCATTCATCTCAAAATGAAATAGAAGGAAGTCTAGAATCGATTAAAAATGTATTATGCAATTTTGGATTGCGTGGAATACTTTGTTTTGAATCGACCGACAGAAATGGTTCTAAACAGGCAATTCAGGGATTAGATGAGAATCTGGATTTTCTCCTTACTAATTCGAATGAAGATTTCAAAGCGATGCTCGGTTTGCATGCTTCTTTTACTCTTTCGGATGAACTTCTTCTTGAAGCAAAAAAGATGATGAAGTATGACTGGGGGATTCACATTCATGTTGCAGAAGATAAGAGCGATAATATATTAAGCCTGGAATATGCAAACGCAACGCCAGTTCAGCGATTGAGAAAATATAAATTGATGAACGACAAAAGTATTTTGGTTCATGGTGTGCATCTAAGCGAGAAGGATTTCATGAAAATTTGCGCAACAGAAAGCGCGCTTGCTTTTTGCCTTGATTCCAATATGAATAATTCTGTGGGGTTGCCCAACTTTGCAAAAATTCCTAATGCCATTCCTTTGTTGGTTGGCACAGATGGAATGCATGCGAATATTGCAAGATCATTGAAGCAATTATTTCTTGTATCAAGAAATCAAGGACTTTCAGTCGATCAATCAATTTCTCTAGTTAAGAAAATATATTTTGATCAGTTACGTTTTATAAAAAAATATTTTGGCGATTACCCTTCGCTTTTAGAAAACGAAAGAGCTGATTTTGTTATCTGGGATTATGTCCCTCCAACTCCAATAAGTAAAGACAATTTCTGGGGACATTTGATTTATGGCATTTTGGAGTATCCTGTTCACAGTGTAATTCAGGGCGGCAAATATTTGATGAAGGATTTTCAATTGAACGAAATTGATGAGAATAAATTAAGAAATGAAATATCTTCGCAAGGTGAAAGATTATTTAATAAGTTGAAGTAATTAACTAAATCGGTAAATTCCGAAAGTTTTTTAGAGGGATAATGAAAAAAGAATTTTCAGTTGTCGGTACATCTGTAGTACGTGAAGATGGTTATGATAAAATTACCGGCAAAGCTAAATTCGCTGATGATTATAAATTTGACAATATGCTTCATGCAGTTATGCTGAGAATTCCAGCAACACACGCAATCATTAACTCAATCGATTTTTCTAATTTAAAAAACGATGAAAATATATCAGCGATTATAACTGCTGATGATATTACAGGTGCAAAAAAAGTAGGGATGATTAAAAATGATCAACCGGTTTTTTGCAATGAAAAAGTTGTTACTCCTGGTGATGTTTTGGCTATGATTGTTGGCGAAGACAAAGAGATTCTCCGTTCCAAACTAAAAAAAATAAAAGTTGATTTTACTGAATTGCCGACATTAATTGATCCAACAAAGTCCTTGGATAATGATGCGATTTTAATTCATCCCGAAGTTGGAACGAATCTGATTATTCATCATCCTCTCAGAAAAGGTAATATTGAAAAAGGATTTGCTGAAAGCGATGAAATTTTAGAACAGGTTTATACTACTCAATTAATTGAACATGCATATATTGAGCCGGAAGCAGTTGTTGCAATCCCTTTAGGTAATAACGGTATTAAGATTATTGGAAGTATTCAAAACCCTTTTACAGCAAGAAGAATTGTTGCTTCAGTAGTAAATCTCCCGTTAGATAAAGTGCAGATTATTCAAGCACAGCTTGGAGGTTCTTTTGGAGGTAAAGATGATACAATGTGCATCCTTTCTGCTAGAGCAAGTGTTGCAGCTATTAAAACAAATCGACCCGTAAAAATTAAATATGATCGTGAAGAATCAATTTTAGAATCCTATAAACGTCATCCTTACATCTTGAATTATAAAGTTGGATTCAATAAAGATGGAAGGATTAAAGCGATGAAGATTGACATCCTAGCCGATGGTGGTGCTTATTGTTCAATGAGTCCATTTGTAACTTGGAGGACAGTTGTCCAGGCAACCGGTCCATATGAAATTGAAAATGTTTGGACTGATGTTCGGGCTGTTTATACAAATAATCCATATACCGGTGCAATGAGGGGATTCGGTTCACCTCAACCAATTTTTGCGCAAGAATCTATCATGGATGAAATTGCTCACAAAATTGGAATTACTCCTGATGAAATAAGAAGAAGAAATGGTTTGAAATTAGGTTCTATTACTGCAACAGGACAAAAGCTTGGTAATCATGATGTGAATCTTATTCCTGTATTGAACAGAGCAGTTGTAGCAACTAATTTTGAAAAGAAGTGGAAAGCAAACATAAAGGAAAATCCGGTTTTGAATAATTACTTCCCAGAAGAACCAATTCTGAGGATTGATCAGTTTCTTGAACCGGAAAAACTAATTCGAAAAGGAATTGGACTTGCTTTAAGTTTCCGGGGATGTTCGCTTGGTGCAGAAGGAATTGATGCGACATCTTGTTATATGTCAATTCAAAATGATGGGACAGTTTATTTGTTAAGCGGATTAGCTGAAAATGGTCAGGGACTTAGAACAACATATGTCATTACCGCAGCAGAGGCTTTAGGTATTACTCCTGCTAAAATATTTTATTTGGAAACAGATACT
>DAIEQP010000006.1 GCA_027347805.1 Ignavibacteria bacterium
GAAATTAACCAGTCGCGTAATCTGTAATTTACTGTACGCTTTCCAAGTCCCTGCTCTTTTAAATCTGCAGAAATCTTTTCAATACCCTCATCTGAATTTAATCCATTATATTTTCCTGAGTTGATCATTGTACCAACTTCAGTGAAAGCCTCTTTTAATTCATCTGCTTCGTTTGTGCCATCCTGTAAAATTACTTTACGAATCGGCAAATTAAATTTTGTTGCAAAAGTAAAATCTCTTTCATCATGAGCGGGAACTGCCATTACATATCCTGTTCCATAAGTTGCAAGCACATAATCGGCAACCCAGATTGGAACGCGCTCACCATTAACAGGATTGACAGCAAATGCACCGGTAGGCACACCGGTTTTTTCTTTCACAGTTGAAGTTCTATCAACTTCTGTTAAAAGTTTTGTCTGCTGAATATATTTTTCAACACTCTCTTTGAATTCTGGTTTAGTAATTTTTTGAACAAGTTCTTTTTCCGGTGCGAGTACAACATAAGTTACACCAAATAAAGTATCGGGTCGTGTTGTAAACACAGTCAGTTTCTCATCGTGTCCTTCAATTGTAAAATCAACTTCTGTCCCGAAACTTTTTCCTATCCAGTTTGTCTGCATCAATTTTGTCTTTTCAGGCCAATCGATTTTATTTAATCCATCAAGAAGTTCATCGACATAATCCGTGATCTTAAAAAACCACTGTGTAAGAGCTTTCTGTTCAACTGTTGTTCCGCATCTTTCGCATGTTCCATCTGTTAAAACCTGTTCGCGGGCCAATACTGTTTTGCATGATGGACACCAGTTAACGGGCGCATTTTTCCTGTATGCTTTTCCCTCTTTGTACATCTGCAAAAACATCCATTGGTTCCATCTGTAATATTCCGGAAAACAAGTAACCAATTCAGAATCGATATCATACATTCCGCCCATATGTTTCATCATCGCGCGGATATCATTCATATTTTTAATAGTACTATCCTGAGGATGAACACCGGTTTTGATAGCATAATTTTCAGCAGGTAATCCGAAAGCATCAAATCCCATTGGTTCAAAAACATTGTAACCCTGCAATTTTTTGAAACGAGCCCAGGAATCTGTTGGACCATAATTATACCAGTGCCCGATATGCATTTTAGCTGCAGATGGATATGGAAGCATTACCAGGCAATATAGTTTCTTGTCTGTATTTGTTAAATCAGTTTTATAAACTTTGTTTTCTTCCCAAAATTTTTGCCATTTTGGTTCGATTTCTTGAAAAGGATATTTCATAATTCTATTATATTATTAAAAATTGAGTGTAAACTTACGAAAAATTGGCCTGGCTTATCAAGGAAATGAGGCATTTCGGTGAATCAGTCATTCATCTTCTTCATCTAATAATCGATTCATTTGTGAACTATTTTTTTAGTAAACTTATTTATACGAAAAGGGAAAAATTTAATGGCGAATTCATCCGAACATATATTTGTTATTTTCGGTGCTTCAGGGGATTTAACTAAACGAAAACTAATCCCGGCAATCTATTCTTTGTATGTGCAAAAACTCCTCCCTGAAAATTTTGCTTTGATTGGCGTATCAAGAACCGCATTGAATGATGAATCCTTCCGAAGTAAAATGAAAACAGCTCTGGGAGAGTTCAATGAAATTGGCGACAAATCTTTTGAAGATAAATTCCTGCAGAATGTGTTTTATCAATCCATCAATACTGAAAATGCAGATGACTTTCCGATTCTGAAAAATAGAATAGAAGAAATCCGGAAGGAATTAAACATTGGCGGCAACATAATTTTTTATTTATCAACTCCGCCCAATATGTACGGAATAATACCTCAAAATCTTGCAAAACATAAACTAAACGATGAAAGCGACGGCTGGAAAAGACTTATCATAGAAAAACCGTTTGGTTACGATCTTGAATCTGCCGAAAAATTACGTGATGAGATTATGGCAAACTGGAATGAAAACCAGATTTACAGGATTGATCACTATCTCGGAAAGGAAACTGTTCAGAATCTTTTAGTGACAAGATTTTCAAATGGAATATTTGAACCGCTTTGGAATAGAAATTTTATTCATCATGTTGAAGTTACATCTGCAGAAAGCATTGGCGTTGAAGGACGCGGCGGATATTATGAATCATCCGGCGCATTGCGGGATATGATTCAAAACCACCTGCTTCAGGTCGTTTCACTTGTTGCGATGGAACCACCCTCTTCACTTGAACCGGAGTCAATCCGAAATGAAATTCTAAAAGTAATCCAGTCATTCAGATCAATTGATAAAAATGATGTCAGAAATGTTGCGATTCGAGGCCAATATATTTCATCAAAGATAAAAGGTGAATCAATTATCGGCTATCGCGATGAAGATGGAGTTGCTCAAAATTCAATGACTGAAACATATGCGGCACTTAAATTTTATATCGATAACTGGCGCTGGGGCGGAATCCCATTTTACATTCGCACCGGAAAACGATTACCGACACGCGTTACAGAAGTTGTAATTCATTTCAAACATACACCGCACTTCCTTTTCAAAAAGAACGGCGCTCCAAATTCACACAACCAGCTTGTCATTCGTATTCAGCCTGATGAAGGAATACTTTTAAAATTTGGTATGAAAATTCCCGGACAAGGTTTTGATGTGCAAACAGTGAACATGGATTTCCACTATTCAGATTTGTCAGTCGGCAGAATACCTACAGCTTATGAGCGGTTAATTCACGATGCGATGAAAGGTGATTCAACTTTATTTGCTAGAACCGAAGAAGTAATGGGATTATGGAAATTTCTAACACCTGTAATTGAAGCATGGAAAGATGAAAAAGATATTCCTCTTTATGGATATCCAGCAGGAACCTGGGGACCGGAGCGTGCTGATGATTTGATCGATGATCCAAATATGACCTGGCGTTATCCATGTAAAAATTTAACTGATGATGTACTTTATTGTGAACTATAAAATTGATATTTCACATAACTTAGATGAGCTTTCAGAAAAGTTTGCCCGGCTTTTGATTGCAGAAACAAGTTTAAAGAATCTTGTAAGTGTAGCGCTTTCAGGCGGTTCAACACCAAAATCAATTTTTAATTACATAGCTGAAAATTATTCTACCAGTATCAATTGGGGAAAAATAAAATTCTTCTGGGG
>DAIEQP010000009.1 GCA_027347805.1 Ignavibacteria bacterium
AAATACTTGAATGGCTTAAACAAGGGAACTAATTATGAAAAAAATTATTGTTGTTTTATTACTAATTGGAATCACTGCAACAAATCTTTCGGCGCAAAAAAAAGAAGTGAAGAAAAGTGAATCAGTTAATCCAAAAGTAACATTTGTTGAACTTGGTTCAGTGAATTGTATTCCGTGCAAACAAATGAAGCCGGTTATGAAAGCGATTGAAGCAAAATATGGTGAACAAGTAAAAGTGACTTTTTATGATGTCTGGACAGATGCGCAAAAACCTATGGCTGAAAAATATGGGATAAAGCTTATTCCGACTCAAGTATTTCTTGACGAGAATAGTAAAGAGTTTTTTCGTCACGAAGGATTTTATCCCGAAAAAGAAATTGATAAGATTCTTCTTGGGAAAGGTATAAAACCGATTAGCAAGAAGAGTTAATATGGTTGATTGGATTTTCAATTTGTTATATGATTCAATGAATGGTGCATTGTGGATTTCAATTGTTGCATCATTTGCGTGGGGAGTTTTATCAATACTTTTATCACCTTGTCATTTATCAAGCATTCCACTTGTTGTTGGATTTATAAGTTCACAGGGGAAAATTTCTTTAGGACGAACATTTTATATCTCTCTTATTTTTGCCGTTGGGATCCTAATAACAATTGCATTGATTGGCGTTATAACTGCGTCTCTTGGAAGACTGATGGGAGATATTGGAAGCATAGGGAATCATCTTGTTGCCGGGATATTTTTTCTTGTAGGTCTCTATTTGCTTGATATTATAAAACTTGATTGGAATAGATTTGGTCTAAGGCAAACAAAGGCAAAAGGATTATGGGCTGCTCTGATACTTGGATTATTATTTGGTTTAGCATTAGGTCCATGCACGTTTGCATATATGGCACCGGTTCTTGGCATTGTATTTCAAACTGCTCAAACAAATTATTTTCTCGCAATGGTATTTTTATTCGCTTTCGGATTAGGTCATTGTTCAGTGATAGTTGGTGCAGGAACTTTAACTAAAAAAGTTCAGAAGTATTTAAACTGGAGCGAAGGTTCAAAAACAATTATATGGACCAAAAGAATTTGTGGGGCGCTAGTTATACTTGGGGGCATTTATTTACTCATGAAATAGAATTAAACTGGGCAAAATCTGTAGCTATTCAAAATCTTGTTCCACCTAAGTAATTTCTGTCTAGTCTACCTAGACGGTGTAGTCTGTGAAGTTGGAAACATCTCGGTCACAAAATAGTCACAACATTTTAAATAACTGCATATTTGAGCTAAAATCGCAGTATTTTATCGATGTCATAGAATCCCTGACTCTCCGCTGCTAAGTATATTTCTATATGTAATTTGAATACATGGATTTACTTATCAGAATACTTCTAAAACTTCACCTTTCTCACCTGAGCTATTGATTGTTCAACAATTAGGAAAAAAAGTTCATCTGGAAAAATCCAATAATATAGAGCATATCTTTTCTAAAATATTGCCTTTATTTTGTTATAGTCATAAACTGACAAGAGGAACCGCATGTAATTCAGGTGAAAGGTAAAATCTTTAAAAGAAAAAACCCCGAAATTTTATTAAAATCGGGGTTTTAGAGCTGGCGATGGGACTCGAACCCGCAACCTGCTGATTACAAGTCAGCTGCTCTACCAGTTGAGCTACGCCAGCGTTTCAAAAAAGTGGTGCAAATCTAACACAAAATACCCATTCAGCGCAATAAGTTGACGAAAACATTTTAGTAAATATTTATATTTGATTCAGATTATTTTTAATTATGCTTACAAAAACTGAAATCAAATATTACGCGTCCCTTTTAACTAAGAAAGCCAGGATAAGTGAAAACAAATTTCTTGTCGAGGGGCCGAAATTAATTACAGAAGCAATTGAATCCGGGTTTGACTGTGATCTTATTGTATTTACACCTCTATTTGAAAAAGAATCGCTTTCCCGTTATTCTAAATTATTCCGAAATGCAAGACGGCTGGAATGTATTAAAAGTCAAGATTTTGTGAAATTAACTGATACAAAATCTCCTCAGGAAGTAGTAGCATTCTTTTCAAATAAAAAAAGTTTTAGTGAAAAGCATAATACAAATTATGTTGTTGCACTCGAAAATATAAACGACCCCGGAAATCTCGGCAGTATTTTTAGAAGTTCCGATTGGTTCGGAATTAATAAGATTATAATGAACAGTGAATGTGCTGAAGTATTTAATCCAAAAGTAATTCGCGCCTCAGCAGGTTCTGTATTCCATGTGTCAACTGAGAGAGTAAAAAATTTTTATGATCATTTGGTTGAAATTAAAAATTCCGGATATAAAGTTATGTGTGCTGATCTTGATGGTGAAAATATTTTTGAAAGAAAGAAGGAAGATAAAATTATTCTGGCTTTTGCAAACGAGGCTAATGGACCCTCCCCGGACCTGCTGAAGATTACTGATGTTAAAATTAATATTCCAAGAGTAGGTAAAGCTGAATCTCTCAATGTATCAAATGCTTGTGCAATTATACTGTCGCAGATTACAAATCCAGCTGTTTCTAAACTTTATTAATCAAAAAATTCCCAGCTAAAACCGAAGCGTATTCCTCTTGATGGCATTGGATAATTCGGGATGATTGAATACTTGGCATCAAATAAATTTTCCCAGGTAAAATATATTGTAGCGTTTTCCTGAATTTTTCCCGCTACAAATAAATCAAACTGGAATGAGGGGGAAAATGCGTTGTTGTTGAAAAGGGACAAATAATTTTTGGACAATGGATTTTGCGAATCAAAAGTAAATGGAGTTAAAATGTTCCGCTCAAAATCGATTTGCTGCTGGTAACGGGAACCATATCCATAAATATTTATTCCGGCTTTTAATTTTAGATTACTGTTGAACAAAGTGTCAATGTAATATGTCCCTCCGGTAAAGGTAAAGTCAGGCAATCCATTTTCAATTCTGCTGTTTTCTGAAAAATAATAGTTGCAGTTTGTTGCAATAGAAAGTTTCCAGAGTCTTGATTCGAACGAAAAGTTTAAACCATTCAGTTCTGTTGTTTTAACAGCAAGAAAATATGCTTCATCATTTTTGTGCGACTGTTTATCGAATGCAAAAATTGGCTGATTGTCATTAGAGTTATAGAAATAGCCAAGTGATAAATCAAAGAAATTATTTTTATATAAAAATCTTAATTCAAAATTTTTAATTAACTGTTTATTTACTATTTCCTTACTATTTATCATACTGTTTACGTATGCAGAAAATGGTTTTTCGAATTGCGAAAGTCCGCCGTATATTTTTATGCGATCATTTATCAGAAATATTATGTCGCCTCCGATGCCGAAATAATTATTCCCATCCTGCAAGAAATATTTTGAGAACAAACTTGGAATTAAACAACTATCAATCAATTTGGCGGAAGATAAAAGTGCAATTGCAAAAGTATTCTGTTTCTTATTATCCAGATTCAGAATTTGGAGTGAATCTTTTTTTTGCAAAAGGGTATGTTGATCAATATGAAAAATAGAATGTTCAAAAAATGTAGATGCGTTTAGTGAAAAATAGGAATCGCGGAAATCCTGCTTGAGTTTTATTCCGCTTGTTTTAGATATGTTATCTCTGCTGACTGGAGGAACTCCGTTTTGAATCGTTCCGCTGACATTCTGACGATATTCCGAGTTAAAATTATTTGTATAAATCGTCATTTCCGAAGGAGCATTATGCAGCAACAACATTTTGGCGCTAATGTAAATATTATCTAAAATAGATGTTGAGTATCGATTGTAAAATCTAACGGGCGCGGTAATATTATCATAAATAACATCTTTTACAGCAGTTAAAACATCTGATGAAGCAATGCTATCAATATCAACACCACCATTAAGCTGCACTGTTGATGTAACATGCTTATAACCAAATTTCAAATTAATCTCATTTGATAAATAATAATTTACTCTGGCATCCCCGCTCCAACTGTTATAATCTGAGTTCTTATATCTTAATCCATTGCTGTTGTTGGTAATTTCAAAATACACATTTGTTTTTTTAAACGGGTTGATACTGAATATTCCATCAATAAAACCTTCATCATTTGGTGCCTGGTAATATCTGATTCGGGAAAAAGGTTTTGAAATAGAAGGTTCTCTTGGAATAAAATTAATAGATACATCAGCAGGATTACCAAATAAAAATGAACGTGATAAAGGTATAACATCAATTGAATCGATGCTCTCGCTTTGGAAAGATATTAAATTGTATGTATTAAACAGACGGTTGTTCAACTCAAGTCCATCATTAAGAAATGCTGCTGAACCGTAACCTCTTCCATAAATCATAGTTTCAGTTGATAAGCCGGTATAACCAAGTTTCTTTTGAAAAGTAAATGGACTGAATGATAAAAAATCACCAGTAAAATTATAGTCCTGAGCGACCATGTATGATTTTTTAACGCGGAATTCTGAAAGCTCCTTTGGTATCATTGACATTGATTTCATTGTTCGAATACTGAGTTTAGCCTGCTTAGTCAATGTTGAATCTTTTTTTTCTATAATTTTTTTTGTGGAATCAGAAATGGATTTTACGTTCTTAATGATTTGAGCAGGTGTAGTGGAATTGAGAAAACATAACAATAACAAAAAGAAACAGACATTTAAAACAAATGTGCTATAAGTATTATTGCGATAAATTCTTTTCAACATTACTCTCATCAATTAACAGATATTAAAAATGTCTATGTATTTATTGCTTAATCTAATGGAATGAAATAAATCATTCGTTGAATTAAAAGGACAATAAATGTTTGTTTTCTACTAAAAAAATACTAAATTTCAAATGAAATTATTCACCAAAACAAAGGGCAACCAAATGGCAATGACAAAAACACAAATTCTTGACCACATGGCAAAGAAAAGTGGATTAACAAAAAAAGCTGCTGGAGAATTTATCCAGGAACTAGTATTTCTTGCCTACAAAGAAGCAAAAAAATCTTTTGTAATCCCAGGATTGGGTAAATTAGTTCTTGTTGAAAGAAAAGCAAGAATTGGCAGAAACCCAAAGACCGGTGAACAAATTCAAATTCCAGCTAAAAAAGTTGTAAAATTTAGAATTGCAAAACAAGCTAAAGATGCAATCCTAATTTACAAGAAGTAAAGTTTTATAAACCCCGGTTAATCCGGGGTTTTCTATTTTAAACCCTGCGCAGTTTTAATCTTATTCAACAATTCATCATATACATTCTGTGGAATGTTTTCTAGTATTGTTTTAAGAAGATTTTTAAAATTTCCTACATGTGTATAAAATGCAATCGTAATATTTTTAGTTCCATCATAAATATAAACAGGACGAGTCGGCCAGCCAGAGAAAATACCTCCAGAAATTTTATCAATGTTTTGTAGATCTATTTCAATTATTTTGTTTGAGAAAAAGAAATCAGAGCAGATAATTCTTTGATTGTCGGCAGAAATCTTGAAGGGAAAAATCCTGTAAGTTTTGAAATAGTACCTGTTTAAATAGAAAATAATTAGCAGGTTGACAATCATTACAAATACATAGTACCATTTTTGCATAGTAAGGAAAAAAGATGCAACTACGTAAATTAAAAGAAATAATGTGGCTATAATATTAGCGTACCTATAAATTAATTTTGAAAGCAAAGAATATTTATAAGTTATCATTTAAAAACCTGCAATTAGAAATTACTGCCTGTATAAATTTTTGTTTAAAAGTTTGATTACATTCGCATATCAAATTTACACTTTATATTAATTCCTTTTCATTTTTGCCGAATAATTAATTCTATCAGCCGGGTAAACCATCCTGTGATAGATAATGGCAAAACCACATACTGTAAATTTTTGTATATAAAATAGAGAAAGCTATGAATGAACAGACTAAATCATTTTCATTATCAAAAGAAAAAATCAAAGTATTGCTGCTTGAAGGTCTGCACGAAAATGCGTTGAACTATTTTAATAACAATGATTATACGAGTGTAGAATGCCTATCCGGTTCGCCTGATCCAGAACAGCTAATTGAAAAAATTAAGGATGTTCACTTAATAGGAATCAGAAGCAGAACTAATCTTACACAAGAAATACTTTCGCACGCAAAAAAACTAATCGCGATTGGTTGTTATAGCATTGGTACAAACCAGGTTGACCTAGAAGCAGCACGAATTTATGGAATCCCTGTTTTTAATGCCCCCTTTTCGAATACCCGTTCAGTTGCAGAACTGGTGATTAGTGAATGTGTGTTTTTAATCAGAGGTATTCCTGAAAAAAATTTTCATGCACATGATGGAAGATGGAGTAAAGATGCCTCTAAATCCTTCGAGGTTAGAGGAAAGAATCTCGGAATAGTTGGGTATGGTCATATCGGTTCTCAGGTTTCTATTCTGGCTGAGGCTATGGGTATGAATGTTTTCTATTATGATATAACAAAGAAATTGAATTATGGAAATGTGAAAGCATGTGCAACTTTAGATGAATTATTAGCGATTGCAGATATTGTTACTTTACATGTGCCGGAAAATGAAACGACAAAAAACATGATCAGTCTGCGTGAGTTAAAAAAGATGAAAAAGGGTTCGTTGCTTATCAATGCTGCACGCGGAAGTGTTGTTAATCTGGATGACCTGTATACTGCACTTGATGAAAAGCATCTTTCGGGAGCTGCAATTGATGTGTATCCCGAAGAGCCCGCCTCGAATAGGGACCCGTTTGTAAGTCCTTTGCAAAAGTTTCAGAATGTAATTCTTACACCGCATATTGGCGGTAGTACCTGTGAAGCTCAGGCAAATATAGCGCTTGAGGTTTCCGAAAAATTAGTTCATTACTGTGATGTTGGTTCAACTATTGGTGCTACAAATTTCGTTCAGATTTCTCTTACACCAAATTTAGATAAACAAAGATATCTTCACATTCATAAAAATCAGCCGGGTGTTTTAACAAAAATCACAAATGTTTTTACATCCAGAAATTTAAATATTGCATCACAGTATTTACAGACAGATCCATATATAGGTTATGTAATTGTGGATATTGATAGCAAAGAACATACTGAAGATGTTCTTGCTGAACTAAAAGCAATTCCTGAAACAATAAAAGCGAGGGTATTGCTGTAGTATAAAGGGGAATTAATCTTAGTGCTTTATTCAAAAAGGTAATTAGGGAAGATTAGGTTATAGAATAACACTGAACGGACTTTCGTCCATTCAGTGTTATTTTGATTCAGTATATCGTTTTCTGTTCAGGGAAAATCTTATTTTATTAAATTCTTAAACGCAGATCCAAAAATTAAATAGTTGGTATTTCCTGCAATCGTTCCTTCATTTTGTCCCCAAAGGAATGGCCAATCATCATAGTTTTCAAAGTGATCTGGTTTTCTGAACAAAACGCCTGGGGCAACATTTCCAGGAATAAAAGAAAAATCAGCTCTGTTGTTCCCATAAAATACTGCTTTAGGACGAGTAGCTCCTACCGCTGCAACAAAGGAATAATTATGATAAGGATGACAACCAAACAACCAGCTTGTAATTTTGAACGCATTCTTAGCATCTACAATATCCGGGTAATATTTGCTGGCAAAACAAACTGTAGTACCAAAGTTTGACATTGCACCGCCGCCTGCCCAATTTCCAAGTCCAATTGGCAATCCATAAGGATTATCTTTTTCAAGTCCTTTAATGTATTCATTGTACTTTACAACATAAGGGCGGAGTTTTTCTTTGTATGATGCATCTAAGTGGGGTATTGCATTTAGCGCAGTAAGAATTCCAAAGTTTACATTACGATCCAGTGCAGGCCATAAAAGCTGCTGAAATTTATCTATGTATTGTTTCTCACCGGTAGAAATATATAACTGAAGATATGTTGCAAAATCAGTTCCTCTATTAAATCTACGCATTGTGGTATCTTGTGTTCGCTTAGCAATCAATTCTGTTGCTTCTTTTAGCAATCTTTTTGATTGAACCAATGCTCTTGCTGAAAGATCATCGTTAAAACCTTTCAACGCACGACTTGTAGAAGCAAACATTGTGGCAGCCTGAAGATCAAGGTTTGGATTACGGCTGGTAAATGCCCACATATCATCTTTAACTCCGCTTGAACGGCCATCGGCTGATTTTTCATATGGACCAAGCGTTGGGTCATAATGCAATCCGTCTGTAATGGCTGCTGCATCTCCAAGGTGGTGGTAATTATCAAGAACTGAATTGGATAGTGCCTGTGACATATGACCGATGTTCTCTGCCTGTGCAACAAGATTTAATGTTCCATGCTCGATAAATTGAAGTATGTCTGGTTTTCCATCAGGACGATGCAGATCAACATAACGCTGCGTTTCATCAACAAAAGTTTCATCACGCAAAGGTTTGAATGTTTCCCAGGTCTGCACGAAATCCTGAACAACGCTTATGTTTGAACCAGTCTCAATATCAAAATCACCGGCATCAAAAAAACCACCGACATTTAAACCTGGAATTAATTCCAACGCTTTATATTTAGTATCTGTAGTTGGTCCCTGGAAGTGGAGATCGAAGTGATCTGTGCTTGGTGGAGCTTGAAGATAACCTTCCTTAAAAGGTTCGCCATGCCAAATCCTGTAACCTTCGTTCACGGTCATATGATTCATGTGAATTGGAATCCAAACATCACTTGTCGCATCGGTGATTTTATCATAAACACTATTATCAATTAAGAAGTCGTTTGTCTTAAAGTTTCCATACTGTATGTAATATATTCCCGGGGTTTTTACTGAAGAGAAATCGAATTTTACATAGTGATATTTGAAATAGTTGCCCCAGGATACAACATCTCCGGTGAATGCTTCAGCTGCATTTCCATCATCGCCAATTTTGTATAGAGATGCTTTCGCAAGAGGAGTATCTTTTTTATCGAGTTCAATAACAGAAATTTTCGGCTGCGAAGGAATATAACCTACTTGAGAGAAACCAATGTTTGGTTCTCTTATCCAGCCCTTGACAGCATTAGGCTCAATTGTCCATGTAAGAACCTTTCCAGTTTTTCCTGCAGGAAGCAAACTGCGCACAACAAACCAGCCGTTTTGTGCAAGTATGCGGCCATCATAAAGCAAAAGATCGGCATCAGGTGAAGTAATTTTTACTAAACGTGATGGTTCATCCGGTGCGAGAATAATAGACCGGCCAGTTTCAAGTGGCAGAGGATCTATAAATTTACCAGTACCTCTATCATCATATGTTTTATATCCCTTAAACTGTTTTGGTTTTTCAACATTTGGTATTGTTGTTGTACTACCTACGACATATCGTGGAAATCGGTTGTTACGTCCATCCATCAAGTAAGCTTTTCCCCAATATTGTGATGGAAGAAATTCTAAATTAAATCCAGCTTTTCCTTCAAGAAACTTTGGAACTGGCTTATCAAGATAAATTGAAATCTCTACACCTTTACCTTTAGCTGTTACAACCACGCGTGAATCAAAATCGTAGTCTTTATATCTTAATGATATTTCAACTGAATTTGCTGCGCGGTCTACTTTTCGGTTTGATGTTGTAGGAACCAGATCCCACTGTTCGGGAGTATTGCTAGACGAACAGCTCCACCTTGTGCTGTCCTTACACCATGATGGATTATTTCAATGCCGGCATTTTTTTCATCGTTAAAACCACCCGTAAATAAATTACTGTAAGCAAGAACGTTTACACCTTGTGTTTCAAAATATTCAAGATCATTAAGTTTCAAATCCTGACCCGAC
>DAIEQP010000016.1 GCA_027347805.1 Ignavibacteria bacterium
CAACACCATAAGTGTTTACAGTTTTAACTCCGGCGCTTTCAAATAACTTTAGCCCATGAAGAGCACGTGAGTGATTTATGCATCTTTCAACAACAACATCATAATCAAAATGATCTTTACCGAGATTAAAAGAAATTTCACGATCATCGATCATAACAAGTTCAACACCTTTAACTGCAGCAAATTCATCAATCAAGAATTTTTCATCTTTACGGATGAGCGAATGAAGCAGACCTATCTTCATTTTAGATACTCCTATTTATAATAATAATATTAATTACAGATTGATATAGTGAGCGGGGCTCACTTACCAGCGTATGTCTGGTGATGCTTTACTGCATCTACGATATGCTTAAGCTCGGCAAGATCAACGGTTCTACCACGCTGACCAACAGATTTGACTTCTCTTAAAACATCATGCTGAAGTTCATCATCAAGAGAACTCTCATCAATAAGTGCAAGTGCATACCTTAGCGATGCAATACCCGACATATGATCGAGAGAAAATGTTCTAGTACGTCCAACAACTTCAGGGCTCAAACTTTCATAGTGCATAGGATTAACCGACGCAGCATGAGTATGAACTCCAGCGCAATGAGTAAATGCATTCTTTCCCGTTATTGGGAAATTTGCCGGAACCGGAATTCCTGAATGCTGACTAACAAGATCATATAGCTCTACTAATTTATTAAGATTCCATCTGTTCTCTTTGTAATCGATTGTGAGAACAGTGAGCAACTGAGCAAGATCAACAATTCCTGCTCTTTCACCCAAACCAAGAGAAGCTGCATCAATTATATCAACACCAGCGCGATAAGCATCAAGTGCATTTGCCAATGCAAGACCGCGATCGTTATGACAGTGAACAGCAACTTTAGGTGATAAATTTCTTTTTGCAAATTCATCTTTCAATTTTGAAATGTAATCGTACATGCTGCGAGATGTTCCAGGGACCATAAATCCTGTTGTATCAGCAACACTAATAATATCTGCACCAGCTTCAACAGCAGCAACAGATGCTTTAACAACATTTTCAAATTGAGAGCGAACAGTATCTTCCGGAGTGTAACGAATTAATAAATCCGGTTTCTGATTCTTTGCATATTTAATAACATCCTGAATCAGGCCAATTGCTGAATCAAGATCTTTTTTGAAAACTGTTTCCAATCTTTCATCAGAGACACAATAAAATATTCCTATAAAGCCAACACCACATTCCAAGGCAAGATCAACATCTGATTTAAGTGAACGAGAATGAGCTCCAACAATTCTCTGATATCCTTTTTGAGCAATTGATTTAACTGCTGCATGAATTTCAGGAGTTACCATTGGATGGCCTGCTTCAATAATATCTACACCAACCTCATCAAGCAAATTTGCAATTGCAAGTTTGATGTGTTTATCGAAGTAAACTCCAGGTGTTTGTTCACCTTCTCTTAATGTTGAATCTAATACCCAGACCAAGTTATTGTCCCCAGTCTTCTTCTTCTTGTGGTGCTTCTTTTACCTGTGGCGGATTAACAGAAACAACTTCAAGTTCAGTTCCGCAATCTGGACATTCGATTAACTCACCTTGAACAGCATCAGCTGCAAGTTGAATTTGAGCGCCGCATGTTGGGCATTCTGCCGTCATTGTACATTCCTAATTATAAAAAGTGATGCAAAGGTATGAAACAATTTTTTTTTGTGCAATAATATGCAATACAAAATGGCAAATAATCGGAAATTAATTTTTTATCAAAAAACTATATGTATAATTATTCAGAATGATGCATTTTCATGCATGTTAAATTATGTAAGGTTATCAAGCTTTCCAAGCCACAATTTTTTATTCTTTTCGAATGCATCATGAAATTTTTTGCTCACCGGTTCTGAAGATTGGTTCTTCTCTCTTAATGGGTCAACCTGTTTGCCATTTTTCCAAAACCTAAAACAAACATGGGGACCGGTTGCTAATCCTGTACTTCCGACAAAACCAATTATTTGGCCTTGTGTTACATGCATTCCCCGCTTTATGCCCTTTGCAAATTTTGACATATGTAAATATTGAGTAGTATATGTTCCATTATGTTTTATCTTAACATAATTACCATTACCTCCTGTGCGAGAAGCTTCTAATACAACACCACTGGCAACTGTTTGTATTGGAGTTCCGTATGCAGCGGCATAATCAGTTCCCAAATGGGCTTTTGTTCTATGGAGAACAGGATGATAACGATTTTTAGAATACCTTGAAGAAATTCTATATCTGAATTTGATTGGTGCGGTCAAAAACATTCCCTGCATTCCATTTCCCTTTTCATCATAATAACTTCCAATTTTTTCATCATCAAATCTGAATGCATAATAATCTTTTTTTCTAAAATTGAATTTCATTGCATATAACTTTCCAATCTGAACAGGTTTACCATCAACAAGATACTCATCATAAATTACTGTAAAACTATCATCTGTCTGAAGCTGTTCGAAATCGATTCTGCTTTCATAAATATCCGCCATCGCGTAACCTACTTCAGGATCGACATTTTTATCAATTAGTGACTGAATGAGATTATCTTTAATTGTTCCGCTGACTGTTACAGTATTAGTAGTAAATGTTTTCTGTTTTTTATAGACATTAACTGAGTCATTCAGATCAATTACCACATAATTGATATTATCCTGAACATAAACTATATATTTCACTGTTTCCACGGTATCCCATTTAGCATAGATATACAATTCTCTATCAGATCTAAATTTACTAACCGGGAAAACAGTCAAGGATTTTTCTTCTATTTGGTGAATCATACCAGAAGACAGACCAT
>DAIEQP010000017.1 GCA_027347805.1 Ignavibacteria bacterium
AGCACAACCGCTTCAGCGCGGAAAAGATTTTGCGGATTTTGCACCGGATAGAGTAGCAATGCAAGACGCAACAGCTCAAATGGCTCTTCTTCAATTTATGCATGCCGGTAGAAAATCTGCTGCCGTTCCGGCAACCGCCCATGCAGATCACTTAATTGTTGCGCAAAGCGGTTCGGTGGAAGATCTCGCACGCGCAATTGATGAGAACCGTGAAGTTTATGATTTTCTCGAAAGTATCTGCCAAAAATATGGAGTCGGTTTCTGGAAACCGGGTGCGGGGATTATTCACCAAGTAATTTTAGAAAATTATGCTTTCCCGGGCGGAATGATGATCGGTTCAGATTCTCATACTCCAAACGCTGGCGGACTTGGTATGATAGCTATTGGAGTCGGTGGTGCGGATGTTGTTGATGTTATGGCTGGTATGCCATGGGAATTGAAATGGCCAAAACTTATCGGTATTAAACTAACCGGAAAACTTTCAGGATGGGTTTCTCCTAAAGATGTAATTTTGAAAGTAGCCGGAATTTTAACAGTTAAAGGCGGAACCGGCGCCATTGTTGAATATTTTGGCGAAGGCGCTAATTCAATTTCTTGTACGGGTAAAGCTACAATTTGCAATATGGGCGCAGAAATAGGTGCTACCACTTCCCTATTTGCATTTGATGAAAAGATGGCGGCTTATTTAGAAAAAACAGACCGCGCAGACGTTGCAAACCTCGCAAGAAAAAACGCCGATCTGTTAAAAGCTGATAATGAAGTTTATGCCGAACCGGAAAAATATTTTGATGAACTGATCGAAATAAATTTAAGCGAACTTGAAATGCATATCAACGGTCCATTTACACCGGATCTTGCTCATCCAATTTCAAGAATGAAAGAAGATGTTGTTGCGAATAATTACCCGGATAAAATCAGCGTTGCATTAATTGGAAGCTGTACAAATTCAAGTTATGAAGATATTGACCGCGCTGCAAATATTGCGCGCCAGGCATTATCAAAAGGATTGAAAGCGAAATCAGAATATAAAATTACTCCCGGTTCCGAACAGGTTCGTGCAACAATTGAACGAGATGGACAGCTTGCCGTGTTAACTGAATTCGGCGGACAGGTTTTAGCCAATGCCTGCGGGCCTTGCATCGGTATGTGGAAAAGAATGGATATGAAGATTGGTGAACGTAATACAATTGTAAATTCATTCAACAGGAATTTTGCAAAGAGAAATGACAACAACCCCGAAACACTTTCATTTGTTGCTAGTCCCGAAATTACTACAGCTCTGGCAATTGCAGGAAGATTATCATTCAATCCTGAAACTGATTTTGTAGAGAATGAAAATGGTGAGCAGATAAAATTAGATCCGCCATTCGGTGAAGAATTACCTAAAAAGAATTTTATGAAAGATAAAAAAGGTTTTCTTGCACCAAGCAAAAAAGGTTTCTCAACAAAGATTGCTATGCCGGAAAACAATGACCGACTTCAATTTATGGAACCATTCAAAGCATGGGATGGGCAGGATATAGTTGATGCACCTCTTCTCCTAAAAGCAAAGGGCAAATGCACAACCGATCATATTTCTCCTGCCGGTTCCTGGTTAAAATTCCGTGGACACCTGGATAATATTTCCAAGAACATGTTCCTCGGTGCAATCAATGCTTTCACAGGAAACCCAGGCGAAGCAAAAAATCTTTACACCGGAGAATATAAACAGGTTCACGAAGTTGCTCGCGATTATAAAGCTCAGAGCATCGGCTGGATTGTAGTAGGTGATGAAAATTACGGTGAAGGTTCATCGCGCGAACATGCTGCAATGGAACCACGCTTCCTAGGCGGTAAAGCAATAATTACAAAATCTTTTGCACGCATTCATGAAACCAATTTGAAGAAACAGGGAATGCTGCCATTAACATTTGCAAATCCTGCTGATTATGATAAAATCCAGGAAAATGATTTGCTAAGCATTCCAAATCTTGCAGAGTTTGCACCCGAAAAACAGCTAACACTTCAAGTAAAACACAGTGATGGTTCAGTTGATGAAATAATGCTAAACCATTCATTCAACGCTGGGCAAATAGATTGGTTCAAAGCCGGCGGCGCTCTTAACTTGATAGCCGCAAAGCAGAAAAAAGGTACAAGCGATAAGGTAAAAGCAGCTAGCAAAAAACCAGTTAAAAAAGTTGTTAAGAAGGCAGTAAAAAAGGTTGTTGCTAAGAAAAAGGTTAAGAAGGTTAAACCTGCAGCGAAGAAAGTTTTAAAACCAGTTGCTAAAAAAACTGTTGTTAAAAAAGTTGTAAAGAAAACAAAACCTGCAGTTAAAAAAGCAGTTAAGAATGCAGTTGCAAAGAAAGTAGTTAAGAAAGTTCAAAAGAAAATCATTCGTAAGAAAAAATAAATCTTCATCTTAAAAGGGTCGAACACATCGGCCCTTTTTTTATTCAAAAATTATCGTCTTCTTTCCAAATGGAAGTACACGATTACTTAAATGAAATTTTAATGCCCGCACAAGAACAGAGCGCTCCAGTTCCCTCCCCTTGCTGATCAGATCTTTTGGTGAATCCCTGTGAGATATTCTTGTGACTGCCTGTTCTATAATTGGTCCTTCATCAAGTGATTCTGTAACATAATGACTTGTTGCACCAATAATCTTAACTCCTTTTTCGTACGCCTGCCTGTAAGGATTTGCACCCATGAACGCCGGAAGAAATGAATGATGGATATTAATAATTCTTGAAGGAAAAGCTCTCACAAAATCTGCAGATAAAATTTGCATATAACGCGCAAGTATAATTGTATCGATCTTATTTTCCTTGAGCAGAGCAATTTCTTTTTGTTCTACTTCAGATTTATTTTCTTTATTGATCGGGAAATAATGGAAGTCGATTTTATATTGTTTAGCAAGGTATTCAAGATCTGTATGATTGGAAATTATCATTCGGATATCTGCTTCAAGTTCACCAATACTGTTGAGCCATAAAATTTCCTGAATGCAGTGTTCATATTTTGAAACAAATATTGCCAGCTTTTGTTTGTTGTTGCTGTAACGAATTTTCCAGTTTGCGGAAACTTCATCCGCTAGTTGTGCAAATTCGTTCTCAAAATCTTGTTGGGATAAATCAACTTCTTTTGTATCCCACTCAACGCGTGTAAAGAACATACTTTCTTCCCGTTCCGCATGTTCATCAAGATTTAGAATATTGCCGCCATGTTGAAAAATAAACTGCGAAATACGGGCAACCAATCCTTTCTGATCAGGACATGAAAGCAATAGAGTGGCAATTAATGGTGCAGAGTCGTTCATAACTACAATCTCCTCCAGACAATTTTGTCGCCATCTTTAATACCGTTTTTATCGGAATAACCGGCAACTACTTCAACAACATACTGTGCTGGTTTAATTGATGGAAGAGAAGTATCATCGAAAGGTTTAGCGTTCTTAACAATGTGAACGATTTCCATTTTAGAATTAACATAAATTATATCAAGCGGCAGAATTGTATTATGCATCCAGAATGCCTGAGCTGTTTCCTTATCAAACAAGAAAATCATTCCCTGGTTTTCTTCCATCTTTTCCCTGAACATTAATCCGCGCTGTCTGTGTTCATCATCTTCGGCAATCTCAATATCTATCTGAGATATCAATTTGCCTTCTCCGGAATGAAATGAAAGCTCACCCATTTTTTGAAATGCATATGTAGTTTTATTATTAACCGCTTTATCCAATTCAGTATTCACTTCTTCCTTATGAACCAGTAAATTTGAAAAAATAAAATAAGCTGCAAAAGCTATAAGAACAATTACAACGACGACCAAAGTAAATTTATTTTTGGCCTGCTGTTTTTTAGAAATCTGTTTTTGTTTGGACATATTCTTTATCTGTAAATTTGTTGGAGTAATCAGGATAATGGTGCGCAAATAAATTAAACTGTTGCGCAAAGTTACAATTAATTATAGAATTCATGAATATGAAAATCATTTTACGAAATAAGATTAACTTAAGTTCCCTTCAGCAAAAAATGATTGCAAGCGGCTGGGGAGAAAATGTTTTGCAAAACTCGGTCGTTGAATCAATATCGTATCTTTCAGACGGACTTAAAGTGAATGGCTACTTAGCTTATCCAAAAGATCAATCGAAAAAATATCCCTGTATTATATGGTGCCGCGGTGGAATTGGAAACGCAGGCACAATTGATGAATTTAATGCACGGGGAATATTCGGGCAGATTGCAAGCTGGGGATATGTTGTATTCGCTTCGCAGTATCGCGGTAATGCCGGCAGCGAAGGCACTGATGAATTCGGCGGCGGTGATATTAATGACATTCTAAACCTGATTCCCCTTGCCGATGAAATTGAATGTGCTGATAAAACAACCTGGGGAATAGAGGGTTGGAGCCGCGGCGGAATGATGACTTATCTTACACTAACACATACA
>DAIEQP010000276.1 GCA_027347805.1 Ignavibacteria bacterium
ATATTTCCGAAAGCCATCAAGGTTGCAATAAGAACTGCCATTGGAACCACTAGAACGACCATCCAGGCCAAATTATAAGTAATAAGCTGAGTTATAACCCATGCGCTCAATCCTTTACCAATTAATTTATCGGCAAATTTCATTAGAAATTGTAAAAGAAATACTGAAACCAGTATAAAATTTGCAGCTATAAAAGGAAGCAGATGGTTTCTTAGTATGTATCGTATTAAAATCACTTTAGCCTGAATTTTACAGTGAGAATTTACCAATAATCATCAACTATGAAAAGTTTGATTAAAGAAAAGATACATTTTACTATCTTTTTCCCTGTTACTTGAATCCAGTACAACTTAGGTGTAAATTTGTTTTACAAAACAATAATTTATCTATAACATCACTCGGCACAACCGGAGGATTTTTGGAACAAGTAATTTCGCATGTAAAATCTAACTTCGATACATACATTGAAGAATTAAAGGATTACTTAAGAATACCAAGTATTAGCACACTTGAATCCCACAAGGATAAAATGAATGAGTGTGCAGAATTTGTAGCTGAAAAATTTAGAAATGCTGGTCTAGAAGAAGTAAAAATATTTCCCACAGAAGGCAACCCGCTGGTATATGGTGAATGGCTGAAAAAACCAGGCCAGCCTACAGTTTTAATTTACGGGCATTACGATGTTCAGCCTGCAGATCCGTTGGAATTGTGGAATTCATCTCCATTTGAACCAGTAATTAAAGATGGGAAAATATTTGCCCGCGGTGCAAACGATAACAAAGGACAGAATTTTGTTTATATAAAAAGTGTGGAAGCTTATATGAAAACCATCGGGGAGCTTCCTGTAAATGTTAAATTTCTTTTTGAAGGTGAAGAAGAAATTGGCAGCGATAATCTTGAAAAATTTATTCGGACACAAAATAAATTACTAAAGTGCGATTGTATTTTAATTTCGGATACAAATCAGTACGCACCAAATATGCCGACTATAACATATGGTCTGCGCGGTCTGCTTTATATGGAAGTTGAAGTTACTGCGGCCAACAGAGATCTTCATTCAGGAAGTTTTGGTGGTTCTGTTGCAAATCCAATTAATGAACTCGCAAAAATAATTTCAAGTCTTCATAATAAAAATGGTAAAGTAACAATTCCGGATTTTTACAAGAATTTATTTCCGGTTTCGAAAAAAGAACGAGATAATTTTAAGCGCTTAAAATTTTCAGATAAGAATTATGCAAAAGATTTAGGAGTTAAAGAACTTCAGGGTGAAAAAGGTTTCTCGACTTTAGAAAGATTATGGATTAGACCAACCCTGGATTGTAATGGAATTGTTGGCGGCTTTATCGAAAAAGGCGCTAAAACGGTACTGCCATCTAAAGCATTGGCTAAAATTAGTATGAGGTTAGTTCCAAATCAGAATCCCGAAAAAATTGCTAAGGATTTTGCGAAGCACGTAAAAAACTTGGCTCCTAATAGTGTAAAAGTTGATGTGCGCAAAATGCATCATGGCTTACCGGCTGTTGCTCCTCTGGATGGAAGAGGTATTAAAGCTGCATCTGCAGCGCTGAAAAAGGCATTTGGCAAAGAAACAGTTTATACTCGCGAAGGCGGTTCTATTCCTGTTATTGTTGAGTTTATGAAACAATTAAATGCCCCGGCAATTCTTGTAGGATTTGGATTGGATTCCGATGATATTCATTCACCAAACGAACATTTTTGGCTTTCTAATTTTGAAAAAGGATTATATACTTCAATATATTTCTTTGATGAATATTCAAAAACATAAAATTTATTAATAATCCGGGAATGAAAATGAAACTCTATAAATTTATTATAGCGTTTCCAATATTGGTTATATTAACTTTTTCTTGTACATCCAAAGAAGGAACTACTGGAGACGCTGCGACTTCAGAATCAAAAGACAGGGAACTAAGGGAGTATAATTTAGAAGTTCAAAAGGAACAGACCAAAGCAAGATTTGCCTGTGATACTATTTCACTTCAGGAGTATATAATGGCAAATTATGAAAAGGGAACTTACCTTGTTCAGTTTGATAGGACATTTACTTACAACGTTCCAAGATCTGCTGTAATTTATTTTCAGGATGCTGGAAATTTTGTTCTCGCTGTTATTGCAAAATCCAAACCTGGTGAAAGAAATATTGAAGCCAAAAATGTGATTGGATATGAATCCAGCTATATTAATCTCGACAGCACAAAATTGGGAACGGCATTTTTCTGGTTAACACTTTTTGAATGTAAAGATGGTGAGTTCTCCCGTGTTTGGGAATCTGAAGTGCCGATTCACGGCGGATTTAACAGGATGACAATTAAAACCTGGGAACCGAAGAATATTAAATATGTTGAGCTGAATTTTGAAGATGGAATAATTTCTGGGCATAGAAATTATAATTTCTTTGCAGTTGATGGATGGAGAAAACCACCTCATCTTTTAGAAACATATGTAGGTATAACTCATAAAAGAACTTTTAACAACATGAACAATGATAAATTCCCAGATTACTGGGAATACAGATTTTCTGGTTCTGCTTGGCAGGATTCACTCAGTTCAATTAGGATTACGGATTCTGTTCCGTTTTACTGGAGCACAAAAAGACAGTTGTACATTACTGATAGAAACCCTCGCTGGTTTAGAAAATATTAGAATTTAGAAAGGTATTTAATGTTTTTGGAGAATAAAACTTTGTTGAATTACGAAGAATACATGATTAATAAATTTCCTAACGCGATAATGAAAGAGAACAATTTTTTAGTTTTCTCTTCATTTGAAGATGAACTTGATGCGCTGAAAAATGGTGTTGGTTTAAGAATCACTCCGGATCCTACAATAATTCGTTTTGTTGGAAAAGAAAGTCTCGATTTTTTGCATCGCATTTCAACTAATTCTGTAAAGGATTTAACTCCTTTTAGTAAGAAAAGGACACTCTTCTTGAACGAGAAGGGAAGAATAATTGCACGAACAACTTTGCTTTCATTTGATGGAGAGTATTGGCTGCTAAGCGATCCTGATTCAAACAGAAAACTTTTTAGCTGGGTTAACAGATACATCATTAATGAAGATATTAAAACGGATGATTACTCAAGTAAATATAGTCTGCTCGAACTTGTCGGCCCGCAAGCAGATTCGTTTTTAATGTTGTTAATCGGCGATGAACATAAAAAATTTGAGTATGATCAATTCCGCCGATTTTATGTTGATGGTTTTACTTTTTATATGCTTCAGGATACTGAAAATCATTCAACCAGGTTTTATAAAATTGTTATTGATAAAAATCGATTGACTGATTTAGTAGATCATC
>DAIEQP010000278.1 GCA_027347805.1 Ignavibacteria bacterium
GAAGTATTTCAGCGTTCGGAATTGATTGTTAGAATTACTCCTTTTTCTGAATCGGAAATTGATAATCTTCAGGAAGAGCAGACACTTTTTTCAGCGCTTCATCTTGCAGTAGGTAAAAAAGCAACTGTAGAAAAACTTTTAAAGAAAAAGATTACTGCTATTGCAATAGAGCTGATTGAAAAAGATGATGAACTTCCGATTCTGCAGTCGATGAGTGAAATTGCAGGACAAATTGCGATACAGGTTGGAGAAAGATATCTTGGAAGTGATTATCCAAACAGCCGGGGAATTTTATTGGGCGGAATACCGGGTGTTTCTCCTGCAGCTGTTGTTATAATCGGTGCCGGAGTTGTGGGTTTCAATGCAGCCCAGTCAGCTTATTCAAGAGGTGCGCACGTATTAGTACTTGATAAAGATATCAGGCGGCTTAGAAAAATCAGGCATGATATTTCAAAAGATATTACAACTGTTGCGGCTAATCCTTATACAATTGCGCGCGGTGTTAAATATGCCGATCTTTTAATTGGTGCAGTACAGATAAAAGCCGAAAAAACTCCTCATATTATTACCGAAGAAATGGTTAAATCAATGAAGAAAGGCTCGGTAATAGTTGATATTTCAATTGATCAGGGTGGCTGTGTTGAAACAAGCAGACCGACCTCATTATCAGATCCGATTTTCGAAATGCATGGTATTATTCATTACTGTGTTCCAAATATGCCGGCAATTGTTGCCCGTACAGCTAGTTTTGGTTTAACAAACGCATGCATTGAATATATTCAGGAAATAGCCGATAATGGATTAGCAAATGCATTGCTTGGCGATCCTGGTCTTGCAAAGGGTGTTTGCACATACAATGGATTTGTTTCAAATGAACATATTGCAGAAGCTTTTAAGCTTGAATACAGAAGGCTTAGAGTTTTCTCAAATAATTAAAGAGAAAGTATAATGATGATAGATGAAGTTGGGATACAAAAATCAAGTAAGGCCCCATGGCTTAAGAGATATAGTTCCCGCCTTGTAACTGCCGATGAAGCAGTTAAAGTAATAAAGAGTAATGATAAAATTATAATTCAGCCGGGATGTGCCGCGCCTCTTAAACTTATTAACGCAATGGTTGAAAGGAAAGAGGAACTTACAAATGTTGAAATTTATCATATACTTATTGTAGGAGATGTTCCTTATACAAAACCGGGAATGGAAAAACATTTCCGGCACAAAGCGTTTTTTATCGGCGCGAATGCAAGACAGGCAGTAAATGAAGGAAGAGCAGATTTCATTCCAATATTTCTTCACGAAGTTACTCTTCTATTTAAACGCGATATAATTGTTCCCGATGTTGCAATGATACATGTATCGATGCCTGATGAACATGGATTTTGCAGTTATGGAATTGATGTCGGCAATATTAAAACACCTGCAGAAAAAGCAAAATGTGTTATTGCGCAGGTTAATAAAAGAATGCCGAGAGGATTAGGAAACAGTTTTATTCATGTAAATAAAATTGATCATATTGTTGAAGTTGATGAACCGTTGATCGAAGCTCCTCAGGTCGATCCTGATGCATCAAAGGAAATGATTGCTATTTATGATAAGATTGGTAGCTATGTTGCAAGTCTGATTGATGATGGTTCAACATTGCAGATGGGTATTGGTGCTATTCCCGATGCTGTACTAAAATATCTGCATCATAAAAAAGATTTGGGAATTCATACTGAAATGTTTTCAGATGGATTGATTGATCTTATTGAAGAGGGAGTTGTTAATGGGGAGAAAAAAACTCTTCATCCGGGTAAATTAATTGCAGGATTTGTTTTAGGTACGCGCCGTGCATTTGATTTTATAGATAACAATCCAATTTTTGAATTTCACCCGCAGGAATATGTTAATGATCCATTTATAATTGCAAAGAATGATAAAATGATTGCTATCAATTCTGCAATTGAAATAGACATTACCGGGCAGGTATGCGCTGATTCAATGGGACCAAGATTATACAGCGGAATAGGCGGCCAGGTTGATTTTGTCCGTGGCGCTTCACATTCAGAAGGAGGAAAGCCGATCATCGCTCTCCCTTCGGCTACGAAAGACTTAAAAATTTCAAGAATTGTTTCTGCATTAAAATCCGGGGCAGGAGTTGTTACCTCCCGCGGAGATGTTCATTACGTTGTTACTGAATATGGTATTGCCGATCTTTATGGAAAGACAATTAGAGAACGTGCAATTGCATTAATAAATATCGCTCATCCAAAATTCAGGGATGAATTAACTGAATACGCTAAAAAAACTTTTAATATCTAGTCAAATATGGTTGCTGTTATTGGAGATGTTCATGGTTGTTTCCACACTTTGGTGGAACTTTACAACAAAATAATTACACGTTATCCGGCAGTAAGAATTTATTGTGTCGGTGATATGGTTGACAGGGGAAATCACAGCTGCGAAGTAATTAATTTTTGTCTTTCGAAGGATATTTTATTTACCCCTGGTAATCATGATTATATGTTTTACCATTTCTTTAAAGACCCTACAAGTGTATTTGCCCGAAGCTGGTTTTTTAACGGCAACGAATCTACACTTGAATCTTATGAGAATAAAGAAACAGAAATGTTCAGGCACATTGAGATAATTAAGAACGCTAAGTTATATTATAATTTACCCGACTGTTTTATTTCGCATGCCGGAGTTTCATATCAGTATGCAAAATTTCTTCCTCAAAATTTTGACCAGGATATTGGTGTTATTGAAAGTTTTATAATGAATGATCTAAAGAGTGACAGGGGGATTTTGTGGACTCGTGACCCGCTGCTCAATCTTGGTAAGCTGCAGGTTGTCGGTCATACAAAGCAGCAGGAAATTACACTTGTTGAAGATTCAAATGCAGTTTATATTGATACAGGCGCCTGCGTTGGGAATAAATTAAGTGCTGTAGTCATTCATGAAAACCATATAATTGAGACTATCGAAGAAAAAACTCATTTGAATGATATTATATAATTTAGTGCACAAATTATTCCAATTGAAAAATATTTTTTTTTTGATAATCTTTGCACCGGTCAAAAAAGTAGAGGAGGCACGATAAGACTTTTTTACGATTATTAACAAATTCAGGTTTGCTATTTCTCCTTATATGCAGCAAATATTAAAGCTGGGATTCAAATTACTTTTGGTTCCCTTTTTTATTGCCTCGATTTTATTATCATTTGGTTTTACCCATGAAGAGAAAAATTCGGAATGTTCTCTTTCATTGAGTTCTTGCTGGAACCTGATGAACGGGGTGAAATCCACCGACGAATTAAATCAACCTTTAACCGTTCCCGAACAAAAACCGGCAGAACAATTAACTGTCAGGTTGTTCAATCCTGATTCTACTGTTGCAAAGCAAAAATTATCTAAAGCTGATTCTCTTCAGTCCAAAATGAGAGACAGCATGGAAATAAAGGGGAGAGAAGCTGCCAAAGTAAAGCTATCTCATTCAGATTCGCTTAAAGCAAAAGCAAAGCAGGATTCACTTGCCAGAATTTTAAAACTATCTCAAGATTCAACCGCGCGTTTAAAATATTTCAGATTTTCTAGAAACGATGATCCGTTGATAAGGTTTCGTCAAAAGAAACAATCAAGCTTTTTTGTAGCGCCAAGTGATCCAAACAGAGTTAGAAACATAAGTATGGATTCCACCGGCAAAAAAGTTTTTATTGAAGAACTTGTCGCGGGACAAAAGATTCGTCCTAAAGTAGAATTATCGCTTGATGATTATGTGAAACTCAGGATGGAATCTATAAAGAAAGACAGCTGGGCAGCGCGCGGTTATGAATATAAATTA
>DAIEQP010000057.1 GCA_027347805.1 Ignavibacteria bacterium
GTGCTTATGAAAAACAAATTCATTTTTGTTGTGTTAATTACACTTTTAAGCTTTAGTGTAATACAAGCACAATATCCTAGCGGAGCTGGGGTAAGTTTAACTACATCTTTTTTTGTTAACTCCGGTTCCTTAGTATTAACCAATGGAACGTCATATGATTTATTCCTGCTTGACGCAGCTGGAACAACTGTTATTGGAAGCCAATATACATTTGTTTATAACAGCGGTGCAGGAAATACTATTACATTGGCTAATCTTGGCTCTCCCGTTTTAACTGCCAATACCAGTTACAAATGGGGTGTTTGGCCCAACGGGACTGCTAGTCCTCCTAATCCTGCGACAGTAATTAGCGGTATTTATTCTTTTACTACTAATTCTGCATCACCATCACTATCGTCGCCGACAGATGGTCAGACAGGATTATCAACCCTTGGAACAACTTTAAACTGGGGAAGTTCTGCGGGAGCTGATCATTATCGTATTACAATTCAAGTGCAATCCACTCATGTTACAATCGGTGGTGCATATCCAAAAGTTGTAACATCAGCCACACTATCAGATGTACTTCCTACTTTAGCATTAGGAACTACTTATGAATGGAAAGTTGATGCATCGAATGATGGAGGTTTAAGCTGGTCAACTTCATCTTTCATAACTTTTACAACTTCATTAACAAATATTTCACCTGTATTAGCAGGTATTGAAGTAGGAGCTTTCAGTTATACTGAAGGGCCTGCATTACCAGTTACTTCTTCAATAACAATTACTGATCCTGATGATGTAAATCTGGCTAGCGCTACTATTCAGATTACAACAAATTATCAAAATGGTTATGATTATTTAAGTTATACCGATGTAGCACCATTATCAGGTAGTTGGAATGCTGCAACTGGAACATTAACTATAACTGGAGCTGGTACAGTAGCACAATATCAAACTGCATTAAGAAGTGTAAATTTCTTTAGTCCTGGAAACACATCTAAGGTAGTTTCATTTAGAGTAAATGACAGTCATACAAATAGCAACATTGTTACCAGAACTGTAAATGTAACACCATTTTTAGTTCAATATGTAAATGGATTAACAGGAGTTTCTATTGAACCTTCATTTTCATGGAATTCTAGACCTTCTGTGACATCTTACGAAATAAGGATTTCAACTCAAGGAAGTTCTCAAGTTGCATTTGATGCAAATGTAATTGCAACTCAAACTGGCATTAGTAGCTTGCTTACTTCTTTTGCATTCAATGCAACAATGACTGGAATGCCATTAAACAATAATACTACTTATTACTGGCAGATGATTGCAAGAGATGCGCCGGATTATACTTCTGTTATTAGACATTTTACTACTTATCCTGCTGTTACTGTTACTATGTATAATCCTGAAGATGGAGGAACTAATTGGAATAATACTTCGGTACTATTTTCATATGGAACTGGATTAAATACAAATGGGCTCGAATTTAAAATTCAATTTTATCAGTTAGATGCTGGTACTCCAAGTGAGGCTCAATGGGCAACTACAACAACACCTGGAACAGCAAGTGCTGGTTATATAATTACTAATAATCTATCTTATAATAAAACAGGATTATTAGCTGGTAAAAGATATTGCTGGAGAGTAATTGTTCAAAACAGTACTACTCATGAAGTATATCGTTACTCAGCTGTTCGTTCATTTACTAATAAGGGTGGTGCTTCTGTCGTTCTTACTCAATCATATCCTATCGGCGGAACACAAGTTTTTACCTCAACTCCTGAAGCTTATTGGTATATCGATCATTCTGCAACAGGTTTAACTTATCAACTTGCTTATAGAACAACAGCACCTGGATTAGGTGATGTAAATATATTTGATGATGTTGCTGGTGTTACTTTAGTACCAGGAACTCCTACAATTACTAATTTACATTATACTTTCCCTGCATTACCATCTGGATCTCAGATTTGGTGGCAAGTTCGAGCATATTATGCAGATGCAACCACATATTCATATTCAGCAATTGAAACATTTAACACACCTGCTGCAGTTGTAGTAGCACCGATTACTCCATTCTTATCATATCCAATTACTGGTATGTTGCTTTATACAACTGCGCCAGATTTGTATTGGTATCTTGGACAGGATCCTGGAGTAGGTCTTCGTTATCAAGTTGCATTAAAAGATAATGTAGCTCCAGTTGGAGGAGATTTATTTGACGGTCAAGCTACAAAAATACCTGCAGCAGATACATATGCAGGCTTAATAACAAGCTTGTCTTATAGTTTATCTTCATTAACACCTGGCCATACATATTACTGGCAGGTACGTTCTTCATATGATGGAGTAACATGGTCAACTCCTTCTGCAATTGAATCATTTGTTCTTATTGGTGCAACAAGTGATAGAAAGACAGTTGCTACTGATCCATTAGGAAATGCTACTGTTTATTCAAATAGACCTACTTTATCTTGGTACTTAGAAGGTTCAACTCTTGGTGTAGGTGGTTTTACTGTTAAATATTCTACTACTGATCAATCACCTAATTGGTCATCTTATGCCGGCGCTCCATCAGCTTCTGGTGGTGTTTATACAGTTAGTTCTTCGACGTTCTCAAAAGCATTAGATGTAGATCTAACATCTGGTCAGCATTATTATTGGGCTGTTGTAGTTTCTGGTGATGCAAGTTCTGAATCCGCATATTCAACTGGAGATTTTACAGTAGTTGGAGGAGCTTCATCAATCCAATTAACATTCCCAGCAGATGGCGATCCGGTTTATACTTCATCAACATTATTATCCTGGTTTGTAGTTGGTTCAACAAGCGGAATCCATCATTATTCTATAATGTATAGCAATTCTGATGTATTTGCAGGATCTGCACCAATTACACAAACAACTACATCATTAACAACAAATAAAACACTAACAGGATTAAATCAAGGTACTTCATATTATTGGAAAGTAAGAGCCTGGGCAGATGCTGGAGAAACTATAGCAGCAACTCCATGGTCTTCAGTATTCAGATTCGACGTAAATTCTGGTGCTGGAAAAATAGTACAGCCTTTAGCAGGAGGTCCTAATAATGTTACTTTAAGTACGACATCTCCTGTTTTAACTTGGGTACTTCCATCAAAAACTGCCGCCAACTCTTCATATGAAGTGCAAATAGCCGACAACTCTGGGTTCACAAATGCAAAATCAGTTACTTCAAATAATCCGTCTATAAAGTTAAGTGGACTCGAACCGACAAAGAATTATTATTGGAGAGTACGAGCTAAAGATGCAACAGGAAATCCAAGTTACTATTCTAACACAGCCAAATTTGGTGTTAGTGCAGTAACAGGAATTGCTAATGAATCTATTCCAACTACTTATCAGCTGGAGCAGAATTATCCAAATCCGTTCAATCCAACAACTGTAATTAATTATTCATTACCTTCAAATTCTCAAGTAACATTAAAAGTATTTGATATGTTAGGAAGAGAAGTTAGAACATTAGTGAATACGAATATGGTTGCCGGAAAATATTCTGTAGAATGGAATGGTGATGATAATTTTGGTAGGAAAGTATCTACAGGAATTTATTTGTATAGGATTTCTGCCAACAACTTTACATCTGTAAAGAAAATGATATTAATTAAATAAATTGACAACATAGAGAATTGAGGAAAGAAATGAGAAAATTGACTGCATCAATTATGATCATATTGATACTGGCAGCAATAGGACTTGCTCTCTATGCTTGCCATGTAACTTACTTTTCCTAAACAAAATTTATAAATAGTTGAAGGTTGTTAAATCAACAGCCTTCAACAGTTAGGTGAGGAAAAATGAAAAAAATAATTTTATTACTTGTTCTTAGTTATGTTGCTGTGGTGGCGCAACCTACTCAAACATCACCAACAAACCATGCCTACACTCAAGAAATTTTAACTGTTCTAAATTGGACTGCTACAACTGGTCCTTATACTCTTGAAGTATATAAGGACGCAGCCATGACAAGTGTAGTGTTATCGCAAGCAGGTATTGTGGCAAATACTTTTACACTTGTAACTCCTCTGGATTATAATACCAAATATTACTGGAGAGTACAAGATGCAACAGCTGCCTGGTCTGCTTCTCTTTGGGATTTTACTACAAAGTTAAATGCAAAACCAACATTGACGAATCCTCTTAATACAAGCACAGTTTATACAACAAGTGCTACGTTAAATTGGTATTCAAGTTTGGTTACTGCTTCTTATGATATTCAAATTCGTCCTGCAGTTCCTCCAGCAGATAATGTTGTTGATTATTCTGTAGGGTCTACTGTTAGCTATAAAGTAGTTAACAGCCTGACTAGCGGACAAACTTATTACTGGCGTGTTAGAGCTAATCAGTTAAGCAACTCTTCAGATTGGTCAGATATCTGGTCATTTACTGTAAGCACATCTACAGGTCCTGTAAAACCAGTTGCAACATTTCCTTTAGGAGGCGCAACAGTATATACAGATCAGCCTTATCTTAATTGGTATGTATTAAGTTCAGCTACCGATCTTCAATTTGATGTTCAATTAAAAATTGGCGCTGGCGCATACTCAACAGTTGCTTCTAATTTGACAACAAATTATTTCCAGCTTCCTTCATTAACTGCATCGACAACTTATTATTGGCAGGTTAGATCTCATAATGGTGCCGGCACTTCAAGCTGGTCTGATGAAGTATCTTTTGTTACAAGTTCATCTATACCTGGCAATCCAATAAAACCAATTATAGCATTTCCTGCGGGAGATATAGTTGTTTATGGTACTTCAGCATATTTTTATTGGTATTTGGATGCAGCTTCAACTGGAATGTCTTTTGAATATGAACTTAAACCATTAGCTACACCATTTACAAATACTCCAGATGTTACTGGAATTACTGATTTATTCTATGAAGTTACTGGATTAACTGCCGGTACAAATTATCATTGGCAGGTTCGTTCAAGATTAGGTGTACAGACTTCTGCATGGTCTGATCCTGCAACATTTTCAACAATTGCAGCAGCTGCTGCTACTCCTGTAACACCAATACCTTCATATCCAACTGGCGGTGCAATTGTTTATACAATGAATCCATATCTATATTGGTATACTGATTCATATGTACCTGGAACTGAATATCAGTTACAATACAATACTGTAAATACATTTACAGATATTGCGCCTGTTCCTGTTGTAGTCTCTGGTATAAATCATCAGTTGACAAATCTTGTTGCAGGCCAGACATATTATTGGAGAGTAAGACAAAGATTAATTGCGACACCTGCTACAACTTCTGCATGGTGTGCTGCACAGTCATTTGTTGTAGGTAGTACTCTTTATGAAGGTCCACAAAAACCTGTTTTAGTATTTCCAACAGGAAACACAGTAGTTTATAAATTAAAACCAATATTAAGCTGGTATATACCTGGAAGTCCATCACTTATTCAATATGAATTACAATATAAACTGGACAGCGATGATTGGAGTTTAGCTACTTCACCAGCATTAATGGCTGCAAATAGCTATGAAATCCCAACTAATTTGACTGGTGGCGCAATTTATAGATGGAGAGTTAGATCAGTTTATAATGGTACACAAAATTCACCTTGGTCTGATGAAGGTGTATTTATTGTTGATGCAACTTCGACTAGGGTAGCAGGAACTCCAATTACAGGTTCTCCGGTAAATGGAATTCAAGTAAATGAAAAAGCTGTAAATCTTAGCTGGTTTGTTCCGCAGAAATCAACTAATACAAAATATGCATTAGTAGTTTCTGAGAATGCAAATTTAAGCAGTCCTGTTGTTCAGGCCGAAAATGTTACTGGAACTTCATACAAAGCAAATTTGAACTCCAATAAAAAATATTATTGGGCTGTAAAAGCAGTTTCACAAACCGGTTTTGAATCTAATTACTCCAGCAAAGGTGTATTTAAAACAGGAAATACAACAGCTGTTGAAAATGAAACATTACCTGTAGAATATTCATTGGATCAGAATTATCCAAATCCATTCAACCCTTCAACAGTAATTAATTATTCTTTACCAAATAATTCACTAGTAACTCTTAGAGTTTACGATTTATTAGGAAGAGAAGTAAAAACATTAATTAATAATGAAGTTGCAGCTGGCAAACATTCAGTTAATTGGATGGGTGATGATAATATTGGGAACAAAGTTGCTACCGGTGTTTACGTTTACAGAATTTCTGCCGGTAATTTTGTTTCTAGCAAAAAAATGATGTTAGTTAAATAATTGAGAACATAGAGAGTCGAGGAAAAAATGAAAAAATTATCTGCATCGATAATTATCATTTTAGTACTGGCAGCAATAGGACTTGCTCTCTATGCTTGCCATGTAACTTACTTTTCATAGAAAGTTACCTGAATGATTAAATTAGCCGTCTCAATAATTGGGACGGCTTTTTTTTATCCGTTTCATAATCAATTCTAAACAAAAGAAATTTGAAAATTATTTATCTGGTTTTCATTTTATTATTTTGCCGTAGAATTTTTCTTTATGGGTGAAAAATTATAATCGAATATGAAACAAATTCTATAAAATTATAGTTAGATAATAATTCTTGGTATATTTGAATAAATAATTATTGTATGGAATCGGAATGATTTATAGATTTAACTCACTGATCATAGTATTAATTATTTTCATTTCATCATCCTGTCAACCTTCATTAAAGGCTGAGCCAGAAATTTATATTCGTTTTAATCAACTTGGATATCTGCCTTCAGATATTAAAACCGCTGTAGTTCTTTCTACATATAATCTTACCGGTAAGCAAATATGGATAATGGATTCCCAGAGGTATGAAAAAGTATTTACTACTACTTTTGGTCAAAGCAATGGTTCATATGGGAATTTCGGTTTTACTTATATAATCGATTTTTCTTCTATAAAAGCAAAAGGAGAATATAATTTTCAATTTGCTCAACAAAAGACTTTTCGATTTAGGATCGATGATAATGTATATAATGGTGTAGCAGATTCACTGCTTGAGTTTTTCAAAGTTCAGCGCTGCGGTTATACTAATCCATTGATGCATAATGTTTGCCATATTTCAGATGCAGGTAATTTGATTGATGGTAAAAAAACTATTGATCAAAAAATTGATGTAACAGGCGGGTGGCATGATGCCGGTGATTATGTTAAGATTCTTAATACAACGGCTTTTTCTACTTATATGCTATTGTTTTCCTATGAATTCGCTCCGGCAAAATTTAATTTCGATAAAAATGGTAATAAGGTTCCCGATATTCTTGAAGAAGCTAAAATTGGATTAGATTGGATGCTTAGGGCATATTATGATAAATATAAAATTGTTACTCAGGTTCAGGATTTACGCGATCATGATGTGGGATGGAGAATGCCTGAAGACGATCCCGTTGGATTTGATAGACCAGCATATGTTGGAATGGGAAAAAATCTAATTGGGATTTATGCTGCAACAATGGCTCTTGCTGCAAGAATCTGGAAAGATAATTTGAACATCACTGATTATTCTGAAAAATGTTTGTATGCAGCGCAAAATATTTATTCAATTTATAAACGTGTACCAAACGTTGACAGCACCGGTTCAGGTGTTTATATAGATAATAACTATGAAGGTAAAATGGCGCTGGGTGCGGTTGAGTTGTATATAACAACAAATAAAATATCTTATCTTAATGATGCTACTGTATTTGCTGATTCTGCACGTTCAGATTTCTGGTGGAGCTGGGGCAACATTAATTCTCTTGCTCATTATCGATTGGCAAAATATTTCCCAAAGTACTCCGATTATATAATGAAAAATTTGAACGAGTTTAATAAAAGAAAGAATTTTAATTTGTTCGGAAAAGGTGTTAATCTTAATTGGGGAACCAATGTTACTTTATTAGGCATTACACTTCAGAATATTCTTTATAATAAAATTCGTTCTTATCCTAAATATGATTCGGTTGCTGTATTTGCAAGAGATTATATTCTTGGGCGTAATTCATGGGGAATCAGTTTTTTAACATCATTTGGAAAGAATACAACCAGAAATCTCCACCATCAAATTTCATTTTTGAAAGGAAGATTGCCTGGTGGATTTGCTGCTGGACCAGCTACAAAACAGTTTGTAGATAACTTTAAGATCCCTTTTGATAAACCTGACCGATATGCTAAATTTCAGACTGATGATAACTATTACCGTGATGATAGAAATGATTATATTACAAATGAGCCGACAATTACAGGTAATGCTACAGCAATTTTCGTATTTGGAAACTTAAGTCGGAAGTAAACGGCTATGTCTTATTATGATGCAGAGTAGAAAAATTTCTCACTTTTAGATGAAATAGATTAAAAAAAATTGATTTTTGAACGAGAATATCAAAGAAATATGGCATCATAGTTGAAAATTAATTGGTTGTAAAATTTGAAAGGGTGAGCCAATGGCTGCAGGTATTCAAAAAATTTCTTCAGGATTTTCATTTATAGATAAGAATTGGGGTGGGATCTATAGAGGTGGAAGCTATATGCTTATAGGTCCAAGAAAATCAGGGAGAACTTTAGTTGGGTTACAAATGGCGTTGGAATCTGCTAAGGCTAATGAAATATGTATTTTCTTTACGCTGATGAGACCAAAAGATTTAATGATTCAAGCTTCTTCATTAAATTTTGATATACAATCTTTCATGAATCAAAATCTTATAATAGTTGTGCGTGTTGCTCAACCTAATGATATTTACGAAATGTATAATCCTGATGATTTTCTTGTTGAGTATTTCAATGATATCATAACTGTTGTAGATCAATATAAACCTAAGAGAATTATTTTTGATGAGTTAACTCCTTTTGTTGGATTTAAAAATCTTGATTACTTACGAGATACTTTTTTAAGATCAATTGAAAGTATTGAAGAAAGAGATATAACAAGTTTGTTCATTATAAGTGAACCGGCAACACCAAAAGCTCAGAATATTGTTGAAGGATTGGCGCAATTTGCAACAGGAACAATTCAACTTAAAAAGGATGTTAAATCAAGAAGCGACAGATTTCAAACTGGTTATGTTACTATTTCACCTAATGTAGGGCATACCGAAGGTGAGTTTACTGCAGAATATAAAATTGAACCTAATAAAGGTGTTACTACAGAATTTTCATTAGAAAAAAGTATTACTCAAACTTTTGATGAAATTCCAACTTTACCTAAGGTAAGAGATTTTAATAAACAAACAAAAATCGATTCACCATCTGAACCTTACGCTTTTTCAAATATTTACAATTACAATGATTTTTTACTAATTCTCAATAATCAGATTGCTCTTTATAGAAGTACCGGACAAGCATTTAATTTAATTTCTATTAAAATGTATCCTGCAGCGCAGATGCGCGGATTGCTGACATTAACCCAGTTGCAAAACTCAGTTCGTCAGTCATCAAGTAAAAAAGATAAAATATGTGTCGTTGATAATAAAATTGTAGTATTATTGGTACGAGGAAATTTAAAAGGTGTTATTGATTTGATGACAAATATTCAGAATAATTTACCAAGCAAAGATCCTAATTATATTAATGCAGTATTAGAATTCATTTCAATTTATAATCAAGAGATCGATGAAAGGTTTGAAAACGCAGAAGCACTGATGGAGATGGTTCTTTCTTCTGAATCAGCTCAGCAAAGCTATCTGCCGCTAAATAAATACATCGGTTAATGAGGGCATTCCTTAAAATACTTTTTTTTATTGCTGTTCTAACTGCGAGTATTATAAATTCGCAAACTCAGAGTCGCAGTGAGGCATTGAAGCGTCAGGGACAGGCTGCAATGGCCGCAGGACAATACGGTGAGGCGATTGATCAATTTAATAAGTTTATCTCTGCCAGACCCCGCTTGTCCGAAGGTTATCATTTGCGTGCATTGTGCTATGAAAAAAGATTAGAGTATCAGTATGCAGTTCTTGATCTAAGAAGAGCTCTAAGACTTCCTCCAGAAAATCCCCAGATAAAAATTGATTTAGATAGAGTAATTGGTGTATGGCATAAACAACTCTATCAAAAAATTGACGGACATAAACGAGATATTGCAATTGATCCAAATAAGGCATCTAATTATTTAGAAATTGGCAAATCATACAGGTGGCTTGAAGAATGGAAAGATGCGGAAATTTGGTACGATGAATATCTTAAAAGAGATGATAATGCTTCTCCTGATGAAATAATTCGTTATACAGAAATTCTTGCAAAAACAGGTTCGGTAATAAAAGGGGAAAGAGTTCTAAAGAAATTTGTTGATAGATATCCCGATGATTGGCGGCTATGGAGCAGATATGGATATTTTACTATGTGGCTTGGAAAAAATAAAAATGCAGAAAATGCATTCTTAAAAGCTCTCAGTTTTAAACCATTCTTTAAAGAAGCGGAAGATGGACTTGATTTGGCAAGAAAGGAAGGGTACCTAACTCAATATCCTGGAAAGGCTTTTGAAAAAGTTGGCGACGAATATCCAATCGATAGATTTTACCGCCTGCTCAAAGCAACTCCTGATAATGATTCAATGAGATTTGCCTTGGTAAATGAGTTAGTTAAAGTAAATCGATATGATGAAGAATATCATCAGCTGCAGATTCTACAGCCGAAACATTCTGAAGAAGATAATTTCAAATTAGTATTTAAGACTGTTTCTACTTATCGTGATAGTGTCTATAACTCAAGTGTTGCTACATATTCCGAGCAGCTAAAAAATAATCCTTCGGATAAGACAGTGGTTATGAAATTAGCGGAAACATATGGTAATCAATTCTATTACGATAATGCTTTGGAAGTCTTGGATGAATATTTAAAAGAGGTGCCGGATAATCAGGACCTTGACGCACGTTTTATGTTTGCAAGGTACGCAGCATGGAATTACGAATGGGAAAAAGCTATTGCTCAGTTAACAAAGTTGATTGAACTTGATCCCAATAATCTTGACTATAAATTACTAAGAGGGCAGATTGGTGTTTGGACGGTAAATGATATGAAACTTGCCGAGGATTATTTGCTCGAAGTTTTAAATGCAGAGCCTCAAAATTTAGATGCTCTTTTATCACTCATTAACTTATACACATGGGAAAAAGATTTTGATACTGCTAAAAAATATTTAACAATAGCACAACAAGCTTATCCTGGGCATTCTGAGGTTGAAAACATTACTAGTATTTATGATTTACGCTACCAGGCGAATGAGGAATTGAAAATTTTTGCAATAAGAGGAGAGGCGGGAACACTCACATTAAACGGTAATTGTGTCGATGCTTTAGCAAAATATGATGAATATCTGCAAAAAAGAAAGAGCCTTACAGTTGAAGAGAAAGTTGAATATGCCGATATCGCAAACTGTGCAAAGGATTATTCGAAGGCAATAAATTTATACTCTCAGGTTTTGCAGGACGGATATGATTATAAAGTTGCTCTTCTTAGAGCTCAAGCCTATTTTATGAGCGGTGATACTGCTACTGCAAGATTTGAATTGGAAAAACTTAGAGATGTAGATCCAAACGATGATCAGGCCCAGCTGTTTCTTGCAGATACTTATGCTCTTACAAGACATATGGATGAAGCAGAAAAAATTTATCGTGCTCAAAAAGAAAAAGCACCGGATGATGTTACAAAAAATGAGATAGATCTTAAACTTCTCTTTCTTGGCGGGCATTACATAGATGCTAAGCAATATTCGAAGGGAAAAGAACTTTATGACGAAATTGGATCAATCAATAAAGATCCCGAAATACAAAAAATACTTTCAGAAAGATTGCTGATGTATACAGAAAGTTTAGTCGCAGGTAAACAATATGATGATGCAAAAAAAGAATTGGCTGTTTTAGAATCCAAGACAACAAATCAAGATACCCTTAATATGCTATATAAAATCAAGGGTTCAATGGGATTCCTCCTGGTTGAAGATAAAAAATTTGATGAGGCCGCTGAAATTTATGAGACTCTCGATAAAAAAATTACAGATCCTGATGCAAGACGTGATTTGTATCTGAAGAAATTTAATCTCGCAGATGCTCTGGTTCAGGAAGAAGAATTTGGGTATGCAAAAGATATTTATGAAAATTTATTAGCTACTGCATCGGATTCATCAGAGATTAAAACATTAAAACAAAGAATCGCATGGATACCTTCAAGAGGCTTTTCAGGTCTGGGTGGTGTATTTGGGATTTTCGGTTATTTGTTTCCTACAAATATTGGTATATCTCCGGTTGGCAGTTATTATCATGATAATCAAAAACTATCTATTTGGAATTATGGTGGAAGAGTAGATGGCGGTTTCATTGGCTTCCTTACTGTTGGCGGAATGTGGTCTCGCGTAAGAATTGATAACACGGCGATTTACCGTGAATTGACTCAGATGAAAGCAACCGGATCAATTTATTTTACTCAAAATATTTCTTTATCTGGTGGATATGGAACAATTACAACACCATCAGAACCTTCTTATGATTTATATGATGCGTCCATAAAATTTGAAAAGCCGGGGATTGGGTTACTATCTGCAACATATGAAAGAACTGATGCAAGAGTTTTTATTTACTCGCCAAGTTTGTTAAATACAAGAATGGCAGTTGATATATTCCGTTTTATGGGTACTTATAGTTATAAAGATAATGTAGCGCTTACCTTACTTTATAATTATTATCAATATGATGATGGCAACAAAGGAAATGATTTTCTTTTCAGAGTAGGAAAAAGAATAATTAAAAATGCCATGTTTGGATATGAATATTATTTCACTGATACTAAATTCATTTCTACTCTTTATTATTCACCGCAGGATTTTATTTCTCATTCACTTTGGGCTGACTTAGATTTTACTTTGACAAAAACCTGGAAGTTTAAAGCAGGTGGAAAAGTTGGATATGTACCGGCAATTGATTTTATTGTAAGCGAAATCTATGGCGAAGTAAATTACAATCCTGTCTCTAGTTTTGTTTTCTCAGCAAGATTAGGGTTTGGAAATAGCTTTAGATATGACTCGGCTTATAAAAGTATGAATGCCTCAATCACAGCATATTGGGGAATATTTTAGTATCATCGCAAAATTAATTTTAAAAGAATTTGTAAAGGGAACCATGCATTCACAAATCAAAAAATTACTGCTTGTTTTATTTCTTATCGTAAATATTTCAATTTCTGCCAAAATTAACTCAAGTGGAGAACAAATAAGTCTTTTTAACTATGAAGTAGTCACTGCAGCAGATGCATTATATATACCTGCTGTTCAGAATTATGGAAGGTTGGTTTCCATTGCTGAAAATACTCAGCAGATGAATTATTTCTTTGAAGCTCTTAAAAATATTAAAAAGAAATCAGTTAGAATTGCTCATTATGGGGATTCCCTGATTCTTGGAGATATGATAACTGATTATATAAGAGAGAAATTTCAACAAAAGTATGGCGGTCAGGGTGTTGGATTCTTGAATATAGTCTCCGATGATTTTCGTATGAGAATGACAACAATTCACAAGTACTCAGATGATTGGGAATATATTTCTTTCCTTACTAGAAATCCCAAACAAATTCCTGTAGGAATAAGTGGTGCTGTTGCTATTCCAAAAGCTGGAAGCTGGGTTTCTTATGAAGCAAATCCTATTCATAAATCATGCTCTGCATTTAATCTTATAAAAATTTACTATACTAATGCAGATAAATCATCAACAATTCAATACTCAATTGATGATTCAGGTATGAATAAAGTAACTCTTGAATCAGGAACTAATGTTCAAGTTTTGGAAATTAAAGCAAAAGGAAATTCGAAGAAATTTTACATGCAGTTTTTATCAGGAACTACACCTAGTATATTTGGTGTAAGTTTAGAAAATGTTAATGGCGGAATCTATGTTGATAATTTTCCTATGCGGGGAAATTCTGGTGCTTCGCTGGCAGATATTTCCGATAATTTGTTAAAAGATTTTAATAAAAATCTACATTACGATTTAATTATTCTATCTTACGGTGCAAACGTCTCAACTCCAAATCGTGTATTTACAGTTTACGAAAACAAAATGGTTCATGTTCTTGAACAATATAAAAAGGCATTTCCTGAAACAAGTTTCTTGCTTATAAGCACTTCGGATCGTACTCAGAAAATTGGTTCAAGGTTTGTAACTAATCCTGATTTTGTTGCACTATTGGATGCACAAAAGAGAATTGCTAAAAAATCCAATATT
>DAIEQP010000079.1 GCA_027347805.1 Ignavibacteria bacterium
ACTGGTTTTGAATCTGTTGCACCAGTTGGTCCTAAAATTCCAGTAACAGCAATTCCAAGATCAATTCCACTTATTGCTTTAACGCCTTCAGCCATTTGTCTAACTACTTCAACACTTACAGCACCAAATTTCTGAATCGTATCTTCATCAACATGAAGAATTTCAACTTTAGCAGCATTGCTATAAGTAATTACACCTCTTTCAAAAAATGCACTGCTGCCACTAACATTTGTCAATCGGTTAGCAATCAAACCTCCGGTGCAGGATTCGGCCGTTGCCAATTTTAATCCTCTATCAATTAAAAGACGGGCAACAACTTCTTCAAGAATTTCATTTTCTTTTCCATATATATATCGGCCAGCCAGCATTCTAATTTTTTGTTCTATTTCATCAAGTTTATTTGTTGCTTCATCCTGATTTATTCCTTCAACAGTCAATCGCATTTTTACACCAAATTGGTTGGGTAAAAAAGCCAATTTATTTCCGTTTAAAAGTTTTTCAAGATTACCCAATTTATCAAAAAGCATTGACTCGCCTATACCAGTTGTAAGGAGAGTTTTACGAACAATAAACTTTTCTTTTTTAACTTTTTCAACCAATCGTGGTAATACAAATCCATCAATCATCCCTTTCATTTCAAATGGAACACCAGGCATAACGATAAATATTTTGTCATCTTTCTCAATCCAAATTCCAGGTGCAGTTCCCCTTTTATTTCTTATTGGCTCTGCTATTTTTGGCACAAGTGCCTGATCCTCATTTGTTTTTGTTAATGCTCTATTTCTCTTTTCAAAAAACGATTTAACATCTTCCAGAACTTCCTGATCAACAATCAATTCAGTTTTGAAAAAGTCCACAACACATTTACGTGTAACATCATCATGAGTTGGACCCAAACCTCCAGTAACAATAATTAAATCATTAGCATCGTATGCTCTTTGAAATTCCATAATAATCTGCTTGATATCATCACCAACTACACTTGTGGAGTTAACCTCAATCTGAATATTCGAAAGCTGTTCTCCAATCCATGCAGCATTAGTGTTAACAATTTGTCCGATCAATAATTCGTCCCCAACCGAAATAATATGTGCTTTCATTTTTTACATCACCATTAGAATAATTTTTGTGTAAAAGAAATTATAAGTTGAAGAAGAATAAATGAATATAATCCTGCAGCAATATCATCAAGCAAAACTCCCCAACCATTTTTTACAGACTCCAATTTTCTAGCAGGAAAAGGTTTCCAAATATCGAATGCACGAAAAAGGAAAAAACCAATCAGAATCCACCATATTTTTTTGGGGGCAAATAAAAGAGTAATCCACATGCCAATAACTTCATCATTTGTATATTCTTTAGGATCTTCACCATAGATTGCTTCAAATTTTCGGGCAATGGGAATACCTATCAAAATGAAAAGTGTAATAAAGAAAATCATGATTGATGGATTTTCAAAACCAGGAATCAGATAAATAACTATTCCGACCAGACTTCCAAATGTTCCGCTAGCTTTTGCAGCATAACCGGAATAAAATCCTGAGCCGATTAACTTTTCGAAGAAATTAATTTTCATTTTTAAATAATTTTTTAATCAAGAATCGATTGCTGATTAGGTATGTAATTCCGGTAAATGCTGTGAATAACGTTACAGCGAGCATTATATAAAATACAAGATTCGGATTAAGCAGAATATCAAACAGCCATTTATAGTCAACACTAAATTTTTGATGTGTTCTTAATGTATATACAATTAGTAAATAATATAGAAAAGCCATTTGAATGAATGTTTTCCATTGAGCAGATCTACTAGTGGAAAATGATACTTTTTTATAATCTGCTAATGCACGTAAAAGAGTAATGAGTGCGTCTCTAAATACAATAATTACAACAAGCCATAAATTAAGAACTCCAAGCGCTACCAATCCAAAAAATGCAGTCGATGTGAGTATTTTATCGGCAAGCGGATCCATAAACTTTCCCCAATCAGTAATGTAATTGAATTTTCGCGCAAGCCAACCATCATACCAGTCAGTTAATGCTGCAATCAGAAATACAACTAAAGAAATTTGAACTAAGGTTGCGTCTCCGCTAATAAATAAGAAGAGAAAAACTGGAGTAAGAATAATTCTAAGTACAGTTAACTGATTCGGGATAACCATTTATTCAGATAATTTAATTAAATAATTATAATCGTATATACCTGTGTTATGTTCATCTTTCCAGAAAATTCCAAGTGCGTAATTTCCAACTGGTTTAATACTTGTTATTGACAGTTCCTCTGCAGAATAAATAGGAATATAGGAACTGCTCTGCTTGGATTTTTCTTCATCACATAAAGCACAGGGACAAAACCTTCTTAAGTTTGCTAATTTGATGACAGATTCCGATTTGTCATCCCAAATAATTTTCAATTTATTTTCATCTACTTTGATACTAACCGGAAGCATTAAAGACTTACTCCGGTAAGTTTAAGCAAAGCTTCTTTATACCTGTTAGATGTATTTAAAATAACATCTTCCGGTAGTGTTGGTGCTGGTGGTCTTTTGTTAAAGTTTATTGACAACAAATAATCTCTCAAATATTGTTTATCGAAACTATTTTGCCCTTTTCCTTTTTCATATTCATCTAACGGCCAGAATCTTGAAGAATCCGGTGTAAGAAGTTCATCTATTAAAATAATTTCACCATCAAAATAACCGAATTCCATTTTTGTATCCGCAATAATAATACCTTTGGTTAATGCATATTCGGAAGCATCTTTATAAATGGAAATTGCTGTTGATTTAACTTTTTCAAATGCATCTTTGCCAATAATATTTATCGCTTCAGCTTCGGAAATATTTTCATCGTGTACACCGATATCAGCTTTAGTAGAAGGGGTGAAAATTGGTTCCTCAAATTTTTGAGATTCTACTAGTCCTTCCGGAAGTTTTATTCCGCAAATCGACCCGTTTTTTTTATAGTCATTCCATCCTGAACCAGTTATATATCCTCTCACAATACATTCAATCGGAATTAACTCAGCCTTTTTAACGAGCATCGATCGATTCATCAAGTCTTCTGCATATGGTTTGCAGATTTCAGGATACTCGTTTACATCTCCCGTAACAAGATGATTCTGAATTATGTCTTTTGTCATTTCAAACCAAAAACATGAAATCAGGTTAAGGACTTTACCTTTGTCGGGAATACCTTCATTCATAACAACATCAAAAGCTGAAAGACGATCCGTTGTTACAATTAAATAATGATCATCTAATTCATAAATTTCTCGAACCTTTCCCTGTTTATAAGGTTTGAGATTTTCAAAATTTGTTCTTGTTATCACATTAGAGGGCATTTCAGTTCTCCATTTTGAATTGAAATATAAAGAGAGGATAAACTTGTTACAAATGCAGAATTATTTTCTTTTCTATTTTATGAATTTATTCTGATAAATTAAACTGCTTTCCTTTCGCTGCAAATTTCGCAGTTGCAGTATTCATAAATTTCTTCATAATCGTAATCTATTGTAAGTTCCTCTCCTGCCATTATATCCCTTTCAGCATAAAGGACAAGAGTAGAATCATCATAATCGTCTACATAACAATTCGGGGTGCAATAATGATTCAGATGTTTAATTAAAGCAGTATCTGCAGCATCAATATAATTGTCGCCATTCCAAAAAATATAAACATTGTTTTCTTCTTCTTCTCTTCTAACACATTCAGTTTCATCAATTACTTCCCCTTCAATCTTACAAATAACCGAATCTGCAGGAATATTGGTAGTTGTGAAGATACCTCTGCCGTGAATTGAAGATTCTTTAACTACAAGAAAGTTTTCGAATAATGTTTTAAGATTGCTCATTATTTGTACCTAAAATTATTTAAAACATTGAAGGGATGATTATCATCCCTTCAGTTTGGGTGGGCAGAGACGGAATTGAACCGCCGACACAAGGATTTTCAGTCCTTTGCTCTACCGACTGAGCTATCTGCCCAAAATTGGTGCCGACAAAAATAAATATTTTCAGTTAATCAGCAAAAGATTTATGAAGAAAAATTTAGTTTTTGGAAAAATTTTTTATTTAGATTTGCGCCGGTATTTAGAACAATGTAGGAGTTAAATGGAATCCTTCCTGTACGTCACCACCAATATCCTTCTAGTGGCAGGATTTGCGTACCTCATTAGAAAAAAGAACTTTCTTTCTTACATGCATAACGGTAAATGGATGCTTACCTGGTTAGCCGTTGGAATTATAACATTGATGGATGAACTCACTTCCATTTATTATGCTCCATTTGAAGCTTTTCGTTTTATTGGTATCAAAGCAATTTTTTATATTTCTTTAACTTCTATTCTTATTCGATTTCTATCGACAAGAATGGTAGAGATTGGTGAGATACTTGAAAAGAATAATATTCGCGGAGGTGGTGTTTATTCTTTCTCCTATCTTGTTCTAGGCCCAACTTTTTCTTTTGTTGCTATTTCTTCAATACTTGTAGATTATATTCTTACAGCAACAATTTCTACTGTCAGTGCCGTTGAAAACGGAACCTACTTTTTAGGAATGAGTGAAATTGTAAAATTCTTTCTGAAATTTGGTGTAATTGGATTTATAACGGTACTGAATATTATTGGCGTAAAAGAAAACGCGAAGTTCACATTTTTGATTTTTGTTTTTGCTGCTTTTGTTTTAGTCAATTTGATTGTCGGCGGTGCTATACACTTGGATGGAAATTCAGTACAGATTCTCGGGAAAAGTTTCACTGAATTTTCTGGTGATTTTACACACTTCAATCCATTCTTTGCTTACAGGAATCTAATTATTGGAATTGGCAGTTGTATTCTTGCCTACTCCGGAATTGAATCGGTTCTACAGACTGCTTCACTTGTAAAGGATTGGCATTCAATAAGAAAAGCTTATCTGTTTTTAGCAGTTACTGTTGGAATTGTTACTCCAGTGATTGCACTTTTTGCATTGTCTTCCGGAATTAATCTTTCTAACCATGAAACCGATTTAATTCCAACTTTTGCAACTCTTGTTAATGGAAAAGTTTTTGGGATTATTGTAGGTATTCTTGCAAGTATAACATTGATAATGGCTGTCAATACAGCTATGGTAGCCTCGGCTGAACTAATAGAAAAAGTTGCCGAGAAATATAATTTTCAATGGTTGATCCAGGTAAATAAAAATCAATCTCTTTATCGAATCCATTTTATAAATGCAATATTCTACAGTATAATTTTAATTATTACTAGCGGCAGCCAGGCCATACTTGCAGAAATGTATGCTGTTGGACTTGTAGCAAGTTTTACAATTAATACCGGATCATTAATCAAGTATCGCTATTCAAAGGGTACTAAGGAAATTACTTATCACACTTCAAGATTGGGAACTGTAATTTTATTTCTTGTTCTTGCTAGTACTTTAATTTATATAATGATTGC
>DAIEQP010000083.1 GCA_027347805.1 Ignavibacteria bacterium
CAGTTGGTCCATCGGGAGTAATCGCAAGACTAAAGCCATCATTCACAAGCTGTAGCATTAACTCAAGTGCAGCTTTGCCTCCATCTCTGCTTGAACCGCGAACAACCCGGTAATTCCACTTTTCCAAAATTGCATTTAAGATATCGCCGTCTTTGCTTTTGCTTACTAAAGAGGAACAATTTTTGTCTTTATGCAAATACCAGCCAAGCAGCATAGAACCATGCCAAAACGCAATAACAAAATTCTGTTTTTTGTTTTCAAGATCGGAAATAACATCAGAATTGATTTTTCTGATGCGTACAGTTTTTAAAAGAACATTAATCAGTGAACTTGCGATTTTAAGTCCAACAAAACGCAGAATATTTTTTTGTCTTTCGCTAAGATTCATTCATTGCCGCATAAATTATTTCTGCCGCACGTTTTGAAGCTCCGGTATTTCCAAGTCTGTTTTTTATTTCAGAAAGATGCCGCTTCATTATATCAATTTTCGTTTTATCGTTCAGAATATCTTTGCATGAGTAAAAAATCTTATCAGTATTCACATCGTTCTGAATAAATTCCGGCACAACTGTTTTGCCAAGTATGATATTTGCCATGGCAATGTTTGTTACCTTTGCCAAATTTTTACCAATCAAATATGTAAGTGCATTCGTTTTATAAACCACAACAAATGGAAGCTGAAAATAACCTGCTTCCAGCGTTGAAGTTCCGGATTTTATTATCCCGAATGCTGAATGCTTTAGCAAATCGTAAGTAAATCCCTTCACAATTTTATAATTGGATTCGGGAGATACTAACCGAAAAATATTTTCGTTTATGTTTTCTGCACAGGCCACAACAATTTGCATGTTGAATTTATCGGCCAATCTTGATGCAGCAGAAATACATTCCGGGAAAATCTTTTTTATTTCTTGTTTCCGGCTACCCGGAAGTATAAGCAAGATATCCTTTGAATTATCAAGCTGAAAATTTTTTATCAATTCCTCTTTGGACATAAAATCATATTGGGCTACATGTTCAACCAGCGGATGACCAACATATTCAGCTTCTACGAATGAATCTCTATACATCTTTTCCTCAAAAGGAAAAATGACAAGCATTTTTTTTACAAGAGATTTTATTTTTTTTATTCTTCCTTTACCCCAAGCCCAAACTTGAGGTGAGATGTAATAAATAATTTTCTTTCCGCATTCATTCAATTTTTTGGCGATGTTTAGATTGAACCCGGGATAATCAATTAAAACTATTGTTTGGATTTTTTCATCTTCTACAATTTGGAGAAGATCGTGTTTCACTTTGTTAATGAACGGGAGATGGCGGATAACTTCTATGAATCCAAGAAATGCCATCTGCTTAATATGATACTTTGCTTTCATTCCGGCGGCTATCATTTTATCTCCGCCGATACCAAAAATTTCTATAGAACTATCAATACTTTTTAATTCGCGAATCAAACTCGCGCCATGTAAATCGCCGGATGCTTCACCGGCCACTATCATCAGCTTTTTGTTCAACTGAAAATGTATCTTATAATTATTAATACGATTATAAATACAAACGCCTGCAAAGTTCTTGTCTCTGATTCCAATCCTGATTTCCAATCAAAAGGTGGCTGTTCCAATCCTGGGTTCGGATATTTTTTAATACTCGGAAAAAATTTAGGAACGGAAGCACGATAAGTTTCGTATTGCTTTCCATATTTTTCAACCAAAAAGCTCTCTTCTTCTTTAACGATAACATGATATTGAAAAACAAACCAGAGAAAAGCCACAATTTGCAAGTATGGAAATAATGCCATTGACATAATTCCAATGCCGAGATACATTAACATGTTGCCAAGGTATAATGGATTTCGCAGATGTGCAAACGCACCGCTTACAACCAAATAAGTTGCTCCAACTTCTCCTGTTGTTCTTGTCTCACTTCCAGCGTAAGAAACACCCCAGAAGCGAAATAATTCTCCAAGAAGTGCCATGAAAAATCCAATCACCATACTTTCCGGTGTCCCTTTAAAGAAGATGAACATCAAAACCAAGAAAGGAATTGGTGTATAACTTCTATATTCGAAAATCTTTGATGCTTTTTTATTCATTAGGCTTCCTGCATATAAACTTCTTTTCTTTTCAACAGGGCTTGATGACGCTTCTTAAGCCGTTTTTTATTTTTTAATTCATCCAATTTTTTCATAACATCTAAAAAATCGGAATAGGGGAAATAAGTAATCCTATTTAACTCACAAAATTTCAGTAAAGAGTTCTTGGCGAAAATGAAATCACAATATTGAACCGGACAATGATCAGAAATACCATCACCGATGTATACCGTATATTCATCATCGCTGCTATTATTAAGAACGAAATTTCTTTTGCAGTTGGCGCTGCACTTGCAGTCATCTGCCGAGTTTGGAAATATTGGGATTAATCTGCTTGAATCATTTATAATCAATTTATTTGAAGATATTTCCAAACCTTCAATCTTTTCCTTTCTAAAAATCGAATCAATATAAAAATCAAAACCATCGCTAATCACTTTCAAATCAAGCAAATCCGCTTTGCAATAATCAATAAATTCTTTAAACGTTGGATCGATCTCAACTTGCAGCAGATACTCGTTCATTTTCCCGATATCAGCAATACCGACAGACTCGCATAATGATTTCCAACCGTATTTCGGTTTAACTAAACCGTTGTTCCAATCTTTGATCAGATTTCTGCAAAATTCCTTTTCACCAAATTCAATGAACAATTCTTCGCCAACATCTTTCTTCGTAATCGTACCATCAAAATCAATGAAGATCTTAAAAACTTTATTGTCCAACATTTTCGTATTCTGGAATTTCGTCGAAACGAACTCCAACTAATTTGGAAACACCTTCTTCTTGCATTGTAATTCCATACATAGTTTCAGATGATTCCATTGTTCTTTTATTGTGCGTAACAATAATAAACTGTGTCCTATCACTAAATTCTTTTATTAACCTAGTAAAACGATCAACGTTTGCATCATCAAGAGGAGCGTCAACTTCATCAAGTACACAGAAAGGTGACGGCTTAACTAAATAAATCGCGAACAGGAGAGCAGTCGCAGTTAATGTTTTTTCTCCTCCGGAAAGCAGTTCGATTGTGGTCGGGCGTTTACCTTTTGGTTTAGCCATAATTTCTATTTTTGCTTCAAGCGGATCAACATTTTCTTCAAGTATTAAATCTGCTTCGTCACCGGGGTTAAACAGTGTCTGGAAAATCTCTATGAAGTTCTTTCTTATAGCTTCGAAAGTATCCATGAAAAGCTGCTGCGCTGTTTCGTTTATTTCATTAATTGTCTTAATCAAATCTTTTTCGGAATCGATGAGATCAGTTCTTTGTTTGAGTAAAAAATCCAATCTCTGTTTCTCTTCATCATATTCTGAATATGCGAGCAAATTTACCGGACCGAGATTTTTTATTTTTTCTTTATATCGCTGGACTTCCTCATTCACTTCATCATAATTAAATGTTTCAAGATCGTCAAACTGTTTGATTTCAAGCTCAACTGAATAGTTTTCTTTTATGTGAGCAATAAGATTATCGATCTTAAAATTCAACTCGTTTTCTTTTAAATCGAAGGAATAAATTTGATCTGATACTTCCTGACGGTTATGTCTAAGTTGTGTTAACTGATTTTCGAATTGTGATGCTTCATCTTTAATAGCGCGTAGTCTTTCACTAATTATCTTTTCGTCAGCAATCAAAACCGTTCTTGCTTCGTTGATTGAAATAAGCTGATCCTCTCCTTCTTCAAGAATAGAGGTCAGAGTATTAGTTTCTTCCTCATTAATTGAAAGATCATTTTTTCTTTTCTCAATACCATTTTTGATTGAAACCAGGTTCTGCTCAGAACGAGTGATTGAGTTGTGAGTATTTTCAATTTGACCTTTTAATCGTTCGTGTTCGACCCTTCGCTGGTTTTGCTGAGAAAGATTAGAAGTGTATTCCTCTTCAAGGATTTTAATTTCGCTTTCTTTCTCATTAATTTTTAATTCAAATTCATCTTTCTCAACCGAAAGATTTTCCAGTTCAACTTGAATTGCATCTGCCTGTTTGGCTATTATATTCGACTTTGAAGCCAGCTCCTGAATATCTTTTTCTGCAATTTCAATTTCTTCGTCAGCTTTTTTCTTTTCAAATTCAAGCTGGGAAATCTGTTTCTCAATATTGGCAATGTCATTTGAAATTAGTTTTTCGCGGTCTGTAAGATTCTTAATATCGATTTGTGATAGTTTAGTTTCAGCTTCACCAATCTGAGCTTTTAATCTTGCAAGATCATTTTCATGCTTAGGGAATTCTTTTTTCAAATTTTCCAATAACTGGCGGCGGCCGAATAAAGTTTCATCCTGTTTAGGAAGTGAACCGGCTTCAATAATTCCGTTACTCTGAACAAAATCTCCCTCAAGTGAGGTAAAATTAAATTCGGGAAATTGCCTGCTTAATTCAATTGCGTTATTCAAATCCTTTGTAACAGCAATTTTACCAAGTACCTGATCAAAAAATGGTTTCCATGAGTCCTGAGTTTCTACAAAATCTTTTGCCCAGCCAATAAACCCTTCAGTCTTAGACAGTTTCTTGGCTTTTCTTTTCACACTAAAATTAGTGAGTGAATTAAGTAAAGATTTCTGAACGTCATTCTCGTTTCTCAATAAATAAAATGAAGCTTTACCCAGATCATGTTTACGTAAATAACTTATCGCGTTTTCAATATCTTTAATATTATCAACAAGCAAATTGTTGAGAACTGATTTTAAAGCTGCTTCAAGGGCAAATCGGTATTGCTCTTGAGTATCGCCTATATCGGCGAAAACATTTTTAGTTTTATCTGTCCAGTCGTTATTCTCAATTAAAACTTTTGCCCCTTTAGAAATCCCTTCCAAATTTGAAATTAATGTTTGCAAAAAGTTTATTTTTTCTCTCAGCCCTGCAATTAATGTCTTTTGTTCTACCTCATCGGTGCGATATTTATTTATCTGATCTTCAAGTTCGGTTTTTTCTTTCTCACGCAAGGCAATCAATAATCCTGCTTCGCTTAACTTTTTCTCCGCGGAGATTTTTTCGTTGCTTAATTCTTCAATGTAACCGACAGTTTTAGCAATATTATTTGTAATATTTTGAATCTTGGAATTAAGCTTATCAATATTGGACTGATGTGCTGATAATTCTTTGTTAAAACCACTCAATGTATTTTCTTTATCACCAAGATCTCTCAACAACGAAAACTTTTTCTCGTTCTCAATCTTTACTTCAGAACGTTTCAGATCCAGCAATTCACGTTTTTCAATTACCAATGATTCATTCTTTTCAATCTCGGTTTTCTTTTCTTCAAGTTTTTGAAGAAAAGAATTCAATTCACCTTTGTTGCTAATTATTGAAATATCAGTTTCTTCAAGTTGTTCAGTAAGATCTTGAATTTCACGTTCAAGACGTGCATGATTATTTTGTAACGATTTTAATCTTTCTTCAGAGACAGAGATGTTTTTCTGTGTATTAAATAATTCTTCCGAGTTCTTTGCTAGTTCGTTTCGCTTTGCCTGCAAATCCGAATCGATAGCATTAATCTGATTCCTGAAACTGATTAATTCAATTTCTATTTTCCTGATCTCGCTGTCGATATTATCTTTTTGTTCAGTAAGATTAACAATTTCATTTTTCAGGGAAGACTTTTTCTGATTAAATAATGAAAATTCTCTTTCACTTAGATCAATTTCCTTTTCACGCAGAACTGTTTGTATTTGAGTGTACTGGTCAGCTTTTTTTGCCTGTCTTTCCAGTGATCTAACTGTTTTATCTACTTCCGAAACTATATCATTTACACGGGTTAAATCAGCCTTAACTTCATCAAGTTTTTTAAGTGAAAGTCTTCTTCTAAGTTTATATTTATTAACACCGGCAGCTTCTTCAAATAATCTTCTGCGTTCTTCTGTTTTATTGCTAAGTATTGTTTCGATCATTTTTAATTCAATCACGGAATAAGCATTAGTGCCAATGCCTGTATCCATGAATAAATTAGTAATATCTTTTAAGCGGCAGATATTTTTATTGAGAAGGTATTCGCTTTCGCCCGATCTAAAAATTCTTCTTGTTATGGTAACTTCTGAGTATTCGGTTGGAAGTACACCTTTATCATTTACAAGAGTCATTGATACTTCTGACATTCCCATTGGCTTGCGCTGCCTGGTCCCGTTGAAAATAACATTCTCCATTTTATCCATTCGGAGAGTTGTTGTTTTCTGTTCACCTAAAACCCAGCGGATAGCATCAACAACATTTGTTTTACCGCAGCCGTTTGGACCGACGATACCAGTTATCCCACGATTAAAATTTATCGCGGTTCTATCTGCAAAGGATTTAAATCCAAGTATTTCCAGTTTGGATAAAAACAAATACGCCTCAGTTTATCATGGAATTATATTGTTTGAAAGCGTTACTTATATAGAAAATTATGGAGTGAGTAAGCTGATACTTTAATAAAATTCCACCAAGTAATAAAAAGATGAAAACAAAACTGAATAAATAAACATTTAATGGTCTTACATCGAATATTACATAAATTCCCTTTAGTAACCTGAATAGCAGCCAAAAGTAAAACAAAATTAATACCCAAATGACGATGGTATTAATAGATTGCATCGTTAATATTTTAAAGAGAACTAATTCGACTGGGAGGAAAAGTGTAAGTGGCAATAAAGCCCACACTACAGAAAAATAAATGCTTGAAAGAGGAACTCTAGTCTTAACAAAGAAAGAACCGAATTTTATTATCAAGCTAAGAAGTGCGAGTTTAATTATTGCAATAAAAAATAATATTATGAAACAATACTGGGGATTCCATGCAAGGAAGCTAAAAATTTTCATTATCCTTCTGCTTGCAAACGATAGAAGAATTTTCTCCAGCAATAAATTATTTCTCAAATAAAAAAACAATATTGTAAAAAGTAGAGAAGCAGCTCCGGCAAGTATAAGCATCAACAATGTAGTATGAAGACCGGAAATAATTCTATGATCCCTGATGTCCGAGAAAAAATTGTACGGCCGCAATAAAGCACGAGTTGCATCTTCTCTGAATTTTTTCTTTGTATTGATTAATATTGCCATTGTCACAGAAAGGAATAATGCGATCAAGATAAAAATGATTGGATTATCATCTTTACGAGAGCCAATTGGTATTGTAACTTTACTTCCATCATTCAATTTTGAGTAAAGAAGTTTATACGCAATTGTATTTGTATTCTTTGAAAACCCTAAGACAGAAAAATCATAAAACTGATTTGTTTTATAGCCTGCATACAATGAAATGTAACTGCCCTGATATTTTAGAAGTGAATTGATAAAAAATCCGGAAATTTTATTTTTCTGAACCAGATTAATAATACCTTCAAAATATTTTGCCTGTGCTTCATTTGAATTGCGAACAAGATAACCGGAAGCATCAGCTTTGTAGTTAGGATAAGTGACTTCGCTGAATAAAACCGAGCCCTTCCCTATGGCTTCACAAACGGAAATTATTTGTTCATTTAAATTATCGATAGGTGCTGAAAATATTTCGAAACCATAGAAATCAAGATTTTCAATTTTCTGATTCTGGAAGCCGCAAAATGATGCAGCAGTCAGCAGGTTTTTCTTTTTAACTTCAGCGCAGACTTTTGCAATAAAATTTTCTGTAGCGGGTGAATTGGGGAGGAAACCGCCGCCAACTCCAATCACAAATGCATTTGAGAAATTAAAGTAGCTGGAAGAAAATTCTTTAAGAAAGCCGGCAACTTTTAATAAATATTCATTTTGAGCAAGGAACTCCTCCGGTACTGAATTTACAGGTAACTCAATAAAAGAAAACAAACCTAGTTCCTGGCAAACTTTTAATGCGTATGGATTTGGGTAGCTTTTGATGAAACGAACAGCGTTGAATCCAGTCTGTTTTATAAAAGTGAGGTCGGATTTTATTTTTTCGTACAAATTTTCGCTGCGTATGAATGTTTCGTTTGGATTATAAGTCGTTCCATTAAAAGCAAAAGGTAATCCATTTAATTGTAAATTGTCCTGAGTCTTTTTTAAACTGTAAAAAACAATATCTCTTTCAAGTTTATCAATAACAATCCCATCTTTGACCAACGAAATTTCGCAGATATATTTGTTCGGTACTGATGGAGACCAGAGCAAAGGATTTAATACGTCAAGTTGAAAACGAGATTCATAATTTTCTTCGTTATAAATTGTTTGCAGGTAATCGCCCTTCGCAATTGAAACCCCTCCGTTAGGAGAATAAATATTTGCATGCACATAAAACTGCGATTGGGTTTTAATTCCTGAATTCGAATTTGCATTATCGATGTGAACATTAAAACCAACAGTGAATTTTGAAAGTTGTTCAACTGGGGTGTTAAAATCGATTTTCGAAATTGATAAAAGCGGAACAAGTTTTATATATACATCGCGGATAATTCCACCTTCAAATTCAGGAAACAAAAATTTCTGCTTCGAAGGAATAGTAGTTTCGGAATCAAGCTTTTTGTTTACTTTAACAGAAATTTTATTCGATTTATCTGACCGTAGAAGATCTTTTGGCAACGAAATTTCAAACGGATATGCACCGCCATAATGATTTGCAATAATATTTCCGTTAATCGAAATTTCAGCATTGTAATTTAATCCCAGAAAACCAAGTTTTACCTCAAACTTATCCAACTGCTGTTGAGTAAAATCAACTTTTCTTTCAAAGGTTAATACATCATCGCCGTCAAAAATAGCAGGAACATTCACCGAAATTTTATTTTGTGAATCGTTTTCCTGAAAAATTTTCCAGTTATCGTTGATCAGGAATACAGTTCTAGTTTCAGTAGCTCCAAACAGAATTTTATCGAAAGATTTATTCTGGTTCGATGTAAGGGAATTAACCTTAATCTGAGCTTGAACAAAAAATGGTATAAAAAGGAAAAGAAGGTAAAACTGCCGCTTAATTTTTGTCATGATTCCTTAAATTTTCCAAATAAATCATGCAAATATACGAAATCAAAGGGGGGGTGATCAATAAATTCTAAAAAAAACGGGCTCGTTTTGAGCCCATTTTACAATAGATTTGAAAAAAAATGACGATTTAAGCCGCATCAACAATCTTTAGGAATGAATCGGCTTTTAAGCATGCACCTCCAACTAAAGCGCCATCAATATCTGGCTGAGAAAGCAATTCATTTGCATTTTCAGGTTTCACACTGCCGCCGTATTGAATCACCAATTTTTCAGCAAATGAAGTTGAAAGAAGCTTACTAACAAGCTGGCGAATAAATGCATGAACTTCCTGTGCCTGCTCTTTAGTTGCAGTTTTTCCTGTTCCAATTGCCCATACCGGTTCGTAAGCAATTATAAGATTTTCCAATTCGGATTCTGTTAATCCTTCTAAACCAAAACGAACCTGGCGTTCACAGACTTCGAATGTAATTCCTTTTTCTCGTTCTTCAAGTGTTTCACCAATGCAGAAAATTGGTTTAAGATTATGTTTAATTGCAGTTTTAATTTTCTTGTTTATAACCTGATCGGTTTCGCCGAAAATTGTTCTTCTTTCTGAGTGCCCGAGAATTACATATTCGCAAGCAATACTTTTGAGCATCGATGCAGAAACTTCACCTGTAAAGGCACCATTTTCTTCAAAATACATATTCTGAGCACCGAATTTGATTAAAGAATCTTTGAGCAATGTTTGTGTTGTTTCCAATGAAGTAAATGGCGGGCATACAATTACAACCGCTTTAGTCTGTTCGTTAACACCTTTTTTCAATTCCGAAATTAATGACACTGTGCCGTTCAAATCGTTATTCATTTTCCAATTTCCGGCAATTACTTTTTTGCGCATCCTTTCCTCATTTATATTTTTGATTATTGATATCAGAGTCTAATAAACGGTCAGCTTACTGCTTCAACTCTTCTTATACCAGGAACTTCACGAATGAGCGCGCGTTCTACTCCGGCTCTAAGTGTCATTTGTGACATTGGGCAGTCACTGCAAGCTCCTGTAAGTTTCACTTCAACAATTCCCTCGGGCGTTACTTTTACTAATTCAACATCTCCGCCATCTGCCTTAAGATATGGTCTTATTGTTTCAAGAGCTTTCAAAACTTGATCGTTAAGAATTTCGCTCATTTTTTCTCCGTTTAATTCCCGAGCGAGATTTCAATTTCTGGTACGCTCGAATTAAAATTACTTTTACTGATTTCAGCAGCAAGATTTCTGCTTATCTCAAGAATTTTAGTTGCTTGCTCACTTCCCGGTTTACTAAATACTACTGGTTTACCCGAATCGCCACCTTCACGGATATTTTGATTTATTGGTAGTTGTCCTAAAAGTGGAATTGATAACTGCTCGGCAAGTTTCTTACCGCCGTCAGTTCCGAAAATATCGTAACGTTTTCCAGTATCCGGTGCCAAAAAATAGCTCATATTTTCTACAATCCCAAGTATAGGAACATTTACTCTTTGGAACATTCCTAATGCTTTTTTTACATCGATGATGGAAACATCCTGCGGAGTTGTAACTACAACAGCGCCGGTTAATGGAATTGTTTGCACCAATGTTAGTTGAATATCACCTGTGCCGGGAGGGAGATCGAAGAGAAGATAATCTAATTCTCCCCAATGAACATCGCTCATAAATTGTTTTATTGCACCGCTTGCCATTGGTCCTCTCCAAATTACAGGTGCATCTTCATCAATCAGAAACCCGATTGACATTACTTTTATTCCATAGTTTTCCAGAGGAATCATTTTAGCAGTATTTGTGTCTTGAAATATCTGCGGCTTAGTATTAAGTCCAAGCATTGTAGGAACGCTCGGTCCATATATATCAGCATCAATTAAACCAACTTTTGCACCATCAAGTGCAAGTGCAACTGCCAGGTTAACAGCAATGGTACTTTTACCTACACCACCTTTTCCGCTAGCGACGGCAATTGTATTTTTAACACCCGGAATCAACATATTCATTTTCTGGTTTAAGTTTGGAACTACACGAGAATCCATCTTAATATCGATTGTTTTTGATTCAGGGATTGCAGATTTAATTGCGTTAATGCAGTCTTCCTGAATTTTGTCTTTGAGCGGGCAAGCCGGGGTTGTTAGTTCAATAACAACCGAAATATTATTCCCATCTGTTTTAATTTCTTTTACCATGTTCAATGTAACAAGGTCTTTGTGCAGGTCAGGATCATTAACTTTTCGTAACGCATTCAAAACTGAATCTTTTGTGATTTTTGACATCTAGTCTCCAAATTTTGGATTCAAAAATAATTTATTTGTTTGTTACTACCTAAACAAGTATCAGGATACTTTCGTTTCATTTGCAGAAAAAAGGGAAATGAATTATTCAAAAGACTTGATAGAAATGAAAATCAATTCTAAATTCATATTAGAATTAATTAGAAAATCAAAATGTTAAGTAAAAGTGCGGGAGAACCCGCAAAATTAGTACATGTTAAAAAACGAGGATGGTTCCGGCGTTTATTTGCATTTGTTGGACCGGCGTACCTGGTTAGTGTTGGTTATATGGATCCTGGTAATTGGGCAACCGATATTGAAGGTGGTGCAAGATTCGGATACACTTTAATTTGGGTTTTACTGATGTCCAACTTGATGGCAATTCTATTACAAACGCTCTCAGCACGATTGGGAATTGTAACGGGATATGATCTGGCTCAAGCTTGCAGAAAAGAATATTCAAAACGAATCAGCTTTATCTTATGGGTGTTGGCCGAAATTGCAATTGCAGCATGCGATCTTGCTGAAGTATTAGGAACGATTATCGGTTTGAATTTATTGTTTGGATTACCACTGTTGTGGGGGTGTCTTGTAACAGCGCTGGATACATTTTTGCTTTTAGCTATTGAGAAACTCGGTGTTAGAAAAATGGAAGCATTCATTGTGATGCTTGTTTCTACAATCGGGATAAGTTTTTTAATTGAAGTATTTCTAGCAAAACCTAATTGGAGTGGAATTGCTTCGGGCTTTATTCCGCATCTCGAATCTGGTGCATTATTTATTGCTATCGGAATTATTGGCGCAACAGTGATGCCTCATAATCTTTATCTTCATTCATCATTGGTTCAAACCAGGGCTATTTCGGATACTCATACCGGTAAAGCTGAAGCCTGTAAATATAATTTGATTGATTCTGCAATTGCTCTGAACGGTGCTTTTTTTGTTAATGCCGCAATTCTTGTTATGGCCGCTGCTGTATTCTATAGTAATGGTTTGGTAGTAACTGAAATTCAGGAAGCATATCATTTGCTGCAGCCAATTTTAGGAACAAATATAGCCCCTGTTGCTTTTGGAATTGCGCTTGTGGCTGCAGGTCAAAGTTCAACTTTAACCGGAACATTATCCGGTCAGATTGTAATGGAAGGCTTCATAAATATAAAGTTACGTCCCTGGTTAAGAAGATTCATCACAAGAAGTCTTGCTTTGTTACCGGCAGTAATAGTAATTGCAATTTCCGGTAATGAAGGAACATTCAAACTGCTGATCTTTTCTCAGGTGATTTTGAGTTTACAGCTTCCATTTGCAATCGTTCCTCTTGTTCATTTTACTTCCGATAAAATGAAAATGGGTAATTTTGCCAACAAACTTTGGATTAAAATACTTGCCTGGATAATTGCTGCAGTGATCATGGGCTTGAATATGATGCTTGTTTACAGCACCGTTGTTGATTGGATTAAAGAAGGTTATTGGATTGCATACTTCACTATTCCATTCTTTGCGGGAATTTCCGGAATTCTGCTTTATATAATAATCCATCCATTTGTAAAACAGAGTAAAGAATGGACAGAAAAAACAATAGCATTAAGCAAAGATGTTGCAGCAAAAATTCGCCCGACAAGTTATAAAAATATTGGCGTTGCAATAGAACATGGTGAAGGAGATTCAATCATTATTTCAGAAGCACTGACAATTGCAAAACTTCATAAAGCAAAAATTAGTCTGCTTCATATTGTAGATACACCAGGCACAATGGTTCATGGAAATGAAGAGGAGAGTTTGCATAGCAGGGAAGATCATGCATACATACTGGACCTGGCAAGAGAAATTGAAGAGCATGATGTTGCTGTAGAAACTTCAATTCGATACGGTAATCCATCAACTGAAATTATCAAAGCAGTCGAAGAAGAAGGCTATGATTTTATTGTATTTGGATCGCATGGTCATCACAGACTCGGTGATGTAATATTTGGCCAGACAGTTGATAATGTACGTCATTCAATAAAAATACCTGTGCTTGTTGTAAGAACAAGTCACGGTGATAGGGAGCGTGCACTAAGATTAAAATAAATAAAAGTCATTTTGAGCTTACTATGAAAAAAATAATCATAATTCTGTTATCACTTTGTCTTAATCTGTTTGCACAGTCAGAAATTCCCGAATTAATTACTGATCGACCAGATCAAACGGAGTCTGCTGCGGTTGTTCCTTTGAATTGTTATCAGATTGAAACCGGTATACTTTATCAACATCAAAAATATGATGCTGACGGAATAAACTTTGAGAATCAAAATGTTTCCCTTCTAAGCACACTTTTCCGTTATGGAATGAATTCTTCTCTTGAACTAAGACTTGGCGGAGGTTTCTTTTCTAACCTAAGCAGGTTTAATGAAAGTGATAATCGAGTTGATGGATTTGGAGATTTAATGATTGGGGCAAAATATATCGTTAGGAAAGATCAGAAAATCCTAACAAACATTGGAGTCCTTTGGGAAAATATTCTTCCGTTTGGCTCGCTCAATTTTCGTCCTGAAAAAATTGAGCCCAAAATTTTACTGCTTCTTGAACAAGAAATAAATGAAAGTTTAGGTGTCGGTATTAATTTGGGCGGTGAATACTCGTCATCGGAAGAAAAAACATTTTATGATTATACTACAACTCTTGGTATTAGTTTAACCAATCGACTGGGTGGTTTTGTAGAATTCTACGGGCAAACTTCTAAAGAATCAAGTCCTGAAAATCATTTTGATTTCGGTATTACATATCAGCATACTCAAAATATTCAACTTGATCTTTCTCTAGGATCGATAATTCAATCCGGTGTTCAAGATTATTTTATTGGATTCGGATTCTCAATTCGTTTCTTGAATTAGCCATGTAATTCCCTCTGCACAATTTTTTTGGAATTACTTGAAGCTCTTGTCATCATCAGTTCCTGATGATTTGTTGACTCTTCGTTATAAACTGGATGATTAAAAACATATTGACCAGTCGGCAACAGCACTCTTGCTTTTACGTTATCTGCCAAAAGTGTTTTAAGAATAGAATCTTTTATAAATGATTTTATATCCGGATCTTGAATTGGGAAAGTAATTTCAACTCTTCTATCAAGATTTCTTTGCATGATATCAGCAGAACTGCAGTAGATTTCTTCCTTGCCGCCATTATAGAAATAATAGATACGGCTATGTTCTAAAAATCTTCCTACAACGCTGATTATGCGAATATTATCGCTTAAACCGGGCACCTGGGGAATTAAGCAGCTTATGCCTCTGATAATTAAATCAATTTTAACACCGCATTTTGATGCTTCATACATAGCAGCAATAAGCATTGGATCAACAAGTGAATTTAACTTGAAAATAAGATGCCCTTTGCCGCAGCTTTTAACGCTTTTAATTTCTCGTTCAATCAGCTCAACAAATTTTTCTCTTTTGTTTATTGGTGCTACGAAAAGTTTACGATATACTTTTTGTTCTGAATAACCTGTTAAATAATTAAATATTTCCGAGATATCAGTGCAAATTGCATCATCAGTTGTAAAGTAGGCAATATCAGTATAGATCCGGGCTGTTGTTGTATTATAATTTCCAGTTCCAAGATGAACATATCGCTTCACACCATCAGGCTCTTTTCGAACCACAAGCGTCATTTTCGCATGTGTTTTTAAACCTACTAATCCATAAACAACATGAACTCCGGCTTTTTCCAGTTCACGCGCCCAATAAATATTGTTCTCTTCATCAAACCTTGCTTTTAATTCAACAAGTACAGCTACTTGCTTTTTCCGTTCGGCAGCCTCAATTAAATATTTTACAATTGGTGAATTTAATCCAACGCGATACAATGTTTGTTTGATTGCCAAAACTTCTGGGTCGCGGGCAGCCTGCTTTATAAATTCTACAACTGGATTAAATGAATCATACGGATGATGCAGAATAAAATCTTTCCGCTGAATTATTGTGAAAATATTTTCTTCTTCGAATGGCTCCGGTGTAACTGGATGAAACGGTTTTTCTTTCAAATTGGGAAGCGCTAAATCATATAGAAGCATAACATCGCTTAGTCCTAGAGAACCTTCAATAATGTGAACATCTTCACGGGAAATTTCTAGATTCTCAATCAATGTTTCAATCATGTATTCAGGCATTTGATTTTCAACTTCGAGTCTGACTACTGATCCGAATTTCATTTGCTTGATATTTTCTTCAATCACCTGAAGCAAATCATCTGCTTCATCTTCCTGAATTTCAAGATCGGTGTCTCTTGTTATTCTGAACCTGTAAGCTTCCTCAATTTCAATTCCTGGAAATAGATGCTGCATGTTTGCTTTTATCAAATCTCCAATCCAAACGAATTTAGTCAGCTGGCCATTGGATCCCTTTGATTTGATTTTAATTATCTGGTCAACTCTTAACAGTCTAGGAATATTTGAAGGAACTTTTATTCTTGCAAAATTTTTGTCACCGTTTGGTTTTTTAATTCTAACAGCAAAACTCAAACTTAGATTTGATATATAAGGAAAAGGTCTTCCCGGATCGAATGCGAGCGGTGTTAGAATTGGATAGATCTCTTTCAAAAAATATTCATTAAGAGCTTCTCGCTCTTCCTTTGTTAATTGACTGAACTCGCAGATGCAAACTTTATTCTCGCGTAATTTGGGTATAATTACATTTTGCCAATGATTTGAAATCTGCTTAACCATCGGTTTTACTTTTGCTTCGACAATTTTCAACTGCTCAATTGGAGAAAGTCCGTCTATTGAGGTGTCGATAACTCTAGCTCTAATTTGTTCTTTGATGCCTGCTACACGGATCATGTAAAATTCATCAAGATTAGAGAAGAAAATAGATACAAATTTAACTTGATCCAACAATGGCAGATCCGGATTAAGCGCTTCTTCCAAGACTCTTTTATTGAATTCAAGCCAGCTAAGGTCCCTGTTGAAAAAATTTTCGGGCTTTAAATATTTACTGAGGTTTTCATTTGCGAGTTTCATATATACTTTTAATCCAACTTTCAAAAGTTATTTTACTTGTAAAATCAATGTTTGATTTTTTTCGCACTAGAATAGTTATCAAGGTCGTACATTATTTCATTCGAAGGAATAGCTAATCTTTTAATTTTCACTTTTGCTATTCCAAAAAATTTTTCTGCGAGCGTGTCATGGTAATCAGAAAAAATAACAACTTCTTTTATTCCGGCTCTTATAAGAGCTTTAGCACAGTTTGTACAGGGCATGTTGGTTACGTAGGCAGTAGCATTATTTGTGCTTATACCGTGCGACGAGCATTGAAGAATTGCATTCATTTCGGCATTAATAGTTCTTACACAATGATTATCTACAACCATGCAGCCGTCATCTTCGCAATGTACGTCTCCGGGGATAGAACCGTTATATCCGGTTGAAAGTATTTGTTTATCCCGGACCAAAACACATCCGCAATGCATTCTAGGGCATGTAGCTCTTTCAGAAACAAGCATCGCAACTTTTAAAAAATAATCGTCCCAAGTTGGGCGTGATACTTTCTTTTTACTCATAAACGATCCCATCATTTTAGTCAAAACCGGACTTCAATTTAGGGTTTTTAATCAAAAATTGATAGTTAAATCCACTAGCAAAAGGTCGACTAAGGTATGTCTGGCGGATAAAAAAACTGCTAAGGTTGAGGGCGGACCTTAGCAGTAGATCAGTAAATTAGGAGGGCTTACTGACAATTTAGTATTTCTTGTTTCATTAAAGAACAATCTCTATACCAATTGATTATCGATAAAATCACGAAAATGTTTAATGAATTCAAGAAAATAATCATGCTTTTTGAGCCAATTTAGAATATTGGAGAAAGAAATAATTTATTTCCGATTTTATCTAACAAGGTGAAGAAAAATTATAGAATGGAAATAGTAAAAATTTCAGGTAAGTTGTTCGGATGAAGGAAGAATTATTTTGAATGTTGTGCCTTCGTCGGGCGCAGAATGTTTAACAAAAATTTTCCCTTTATGATAATCATTGATAATTCTCTTTGATAAACTTAATCCAAGACCCCAGCCCCTTTTTTTGGTTGAATAACCCGGGCGAAAAATATCTTTCCTTTTACCGGCTTCAATTCCTTTCCCATTATCAGAAATATCAATCTCAATATGATTATTAACTTTCTGAACTGAGAATTTAATTAGACCATCTTTATTTTCAATTGCATCAAGGGCATTTTTAATAAGATTTTCAAATACCCATTCCAATAGTTCAGCATTAATATTTGTCTTAACTTCTTTGTTCCCATCAACAGTTAATTCAACACGTTTACCGGTTTGCGGCAGTCTCCTCTGAAAATAATTAATTACTCTCTGAATTACTTCGTAAGGGGAGTCCATTGTTAATTCAGGTTTTGAACCGATCTTAGAAAATCTTTTTGTGATTTTATTCAATCGGTTTAAATCGCTTTCAATTTCTTCAGAAGTATCAAGGACACGATCGGGTGAATTATAATTTAATCTCAGAATCTCATTCCAGCCCATTAAACTAGAAATTGGAGTTCCCAACTGATGAGCAGTTTCTTTAGACATTCCAACCCAGATATTACTTTGCTCGCTTCTTTTGATATAACTGAAGCTTGAATATGCAATCATGATGAATAAAAAAGCAAAAATAATTTGAAGATATGGATAATAGCGCAGTCTGTTAATTATTTCGGAATCACCATAATAAATTTTATTAAGAACTTTACCATCCAATGTTTTTACATCTATAGGCTGGTGTTCAGTACCAAGTTTTTTTATTTCATTTTTGAAAAATTCTTTTAACTGTTTTTCGGTTAGCGATTTATCGATATCAATATTTTTATATCCGTAACCGGGAGAGTTAGAGATAATCTGGTCATGTTCATCGGTGAGAATGATGGGGAAGTCTATTCTTTTGATAATGTTATTGAAAACAAAACTAAGATCGCTTCCGCTTGATTCGGGTTTAGTAGCAAATTCCAAACCGTTTGCATAAAGCTGAACAATTTCCTTTTCCCGTTCCTGAAGTTTAGCAACTAGGTTCTGGGTATATATCAAAGTTGCGATTGCAATTGCTGCACCAATTATTACAAGTGTTAATTTAAGGTAAAGAGAAGTTGGCCCGGAAGAGTATTTCATCTAATCTCCAAGAATAACGTATTTCAAAATCCCTGTGAAATTTTTTAACGAAATTCGCGATTCAAATTATATTAAAAAATTATTGTTTGATCTCTCTTTGGTCCAACTGATATCATGCCTATCTCGAATCCGCTTTGCCGAGATATAAATTCAAGGTATTCTTTTGCCCTAAAAGGAAGATCGTTATATGAAGTAATATTTGAAATTTCTTCACACCAGCCGGGCAAAATTTCGTAAACCGGTTTAACACTGTTCAAGCTGTTTGTATCAATAGGAAAGGATTTTAATTTTTTACCGTTTAATTCATAACCGACACATACTTTTATCTGTTCAAAGTGACTCAATACATCGAGCTTAGTAATCGCAACTCTTTCAATTCCATTTATCATTCTTGAATAGTTAACTAAAAATGAATCAAACCATCCGCATCGCCGCGGCCTTCCAGTAGTAGCGCCAAATTCAGCTCCAATTTTTCTAAGCTGTTCGCCATCTTCATCAAGTAATTCAGTTGGGAAGGGACCTAGACCAACACGAGTAGTATAAGCTTTTACAATTCCAATTACCGATGAAATTTTTGTCGGAGGAATTCCTGATCCGGTGCAGGCACCGCCAGAAGTTGGATTGGATGAAGTTACAAAGGGATAAGTTCCATGATCAACGTCGAGTAACGCACCCTGTGCTCCTTCAAGCAAAATTGATTTTCCTGATTCAATAGCATTCCCAAGGTAATAAGTAGTATCGGTAATGTACTCGTCGATCAGGTCATCAAATTCCATATACTCTTTAATTATTTTATCAACGTCCAGCTGCTCATGATTATAAACTTTTTTGAGCAGGTTGTTTTTTTCTTCCAAATTAAATCTAATTTTTTCTTCGAGGATTTTTTTGTCGAGAAGATCAACAATTCTTATTCCGCTTCGGGCATATTTATCAATATA
>DAIEQP010000086.1 GCA_027347805.1 Ignavibacteria bacterium
ACAATCATCATGTTTTTCCAGTAAGGAGTGTGAGAAAGAAATTCTACAATTCTTCCTACTGCAAGATCGTTATCAGCCATATAGCTTTCGCGGAAAGGATAACCAGTATCTGGTCGTTCACCAGCGCAATGGTCGTTTGGAATAATTACGGTCAGTATAGATGGAATTTCTTTTTTTTCGTCGAGCCACTTTTCCTTAAACTCTTTAGTAAACATATCAATTCTAAACTGATCCGGAATTGAAGTGTTGTAAGTTGGATAAATCTTGGATGAGTTTGCAAACAATGGTGCCGGAAGAGGAAAGTTTGCTATGTGTCTAATGCCGCCATGTTTGTACTTGGCATCATAATCCGCGGGCTCAAACATTAACGCAAAGCCGAAATTGAAAAAGCTAGTTTTATTTCGGTCGAGATGATCCCACATTGATCCGGCTTCATTATAATCTTCGGGATAAATTGCCCCGGAAGCACCATTCAAACCATACGCCCCTTTAGCTTTTGAATCTTCTTTGAAATCCCGGTTCTTTCCGTAATTTGCCGGAGTTGTTGTTTCCACCCATTCGTTTGGATAATTATTTACAAGCCAGCGGTGACCGTCTGCCGATACATCGGAATCAACATAGAAATTATCTCCTATTGCAAATTGCTTGGCAAGTTCAAGATGGTTTTTCATAACGGCGGTGTTGCTAAGCGAAAGAGTTTTCTTTTTGTTTGTGAAAGAAACATTGCGGCCGTATCGAGCCAAAGAAGTATCTCCATTTCCTTTTTCAATTTGTCCAAACACTTCATCGTAGGTTCTATTTTCTTTTGATATAAAAACAATATGTTTTATTGGACTGACATATGCTTTAGGTAAAAAAGGAATCGGATTATTTTTTCTTTGGTTTATAAAATCTGGAGTCGGTTCTATTATTGTAAAATTATTTGCAACAACTTTTTTTGTAAGGTTTTTTAATGAATCATCAGGAGGAATATTTATTATTTCTACCGAACCTTTCATTAGTTTTCCAATATAACTTCCTTCAGCACCATAATTGAAATCTTTTCCTCCATTTGGCCCGCTGCCGAATCCTTTAGCATTGGCAACAAATAATTTTTTGTTATCGTTGCTTACTTTTAGTTTTGCAGGAAACCAAGCGGTTGGAATATATCCAAGCACTTCAAGCTTTTTAATATCTACAACTGCAATTGCATTAATTCCGGATTGAGCTACATATAATTTTTTCTGATCAGGAGAAATTGCCAAACCAAATGTTATCATTCCTCTGAATTTTTTTAATCTTTCATCAAGAATGAATTTTATTGTTTTGACAAGTTTCTTTTGTTTAACATCAATTACAGAAATGTTATCGTTAGTTTCGTTGCTTACAAAAATTAAATTATCTGTTGCCGTAATAGAATTCGGACTTGACCCGCCAACAGCGGGAATATCATCAACTAATTCACCTATCTGGTTTCCGGTTTTAATTTTTGCAATAACTTTCTGATTGTGAATATCTGAATTATTAATAAAGAATACGGAAAATGCTTCATCGGATTTAGAATTCCCCAAACCGGGAACAGTTAAATCTCCAATCTTTACACCCCGTTCAGACTCCTTGCTCAAATAACCGAAAGCAGGGTAAGAAAGGGCTTTCTCCTTCATGTTTGCATTTGTAATTCCCGGAATAGCTTTGTATTCATACATTCCTACATTTGAAACAAAGATTGTTTGTTCATCAGGAGAGAGTGATATGCCAAACGGAAACCTTCCTACTGCAACATTGTTAACTAATTTCTTACTTGTTATGTCAGCAGTAACCATTCTAAAATTGATTTGATCAACAGCATAAATAAACTTTCCGTTTTTTGATAGGACTAAATCGCCAATGTAGCCGTGAGAATAATCGGTTGAAGCATCAACAAAAGAACAGTCGATTGAATCAACTCTTGCGCCGGAGTTCAGATCAAAAAGAAAAATTTTATTTGTTTGGCCGCCCGCCACATAAATTGTTTTATTATCCGGAGAAATAGCAAGTCCCATAAAAACAGATGCCAGAACATTGCCATCGGTTTCGGCCCCTGGTGGAACCTGCATAACTTCCGGTTTATCTGACAAAATATTTTTAATTATTGTAATTGATAAGGGTCCGACACCTGAATTTGCTGTAACAATTGTATTCCCGTCCGGGCTTAATGCAATTCCGTAAGGATGAGGCGCTGTTAAAATATTTTTTCCGAATGGAGTAATAATTCTTCCGTTTGGTAAGATTGTTTTCCCGGCGTAATTAATTTTTGTGTATTCATCTTTTGCCGGGGCAGAAAAAATCCATTTAGTTTGAGCATTTAACTGAAGAATTGTCAGGGAAGCAAATAATATTAAAAATTTTTTCATTGCTAATCTTTATTTATTTTTAATTTGGACCAGAAAAGCGCCAGCTGCCGCAATGCACATCCCCGTCCCTTCTTTAAGTGTGATTGATTCGCCTAAGAAAATCCAGGCGAGGAACGCAATTTGAATTAACATCGTTCCGTTAATTATACTTGATTCCATTGCCGATAATGAACGTAAAGTTATATTCCATAATGTAAATGCAAAAGCAGTGTTAACACCGGCAAGCCAAAGCAGGAACAAAATATTTTTAAAACTCACAGACGGAATACCATTCATTGCTAATCCGGAAAAAAGTAAAATGATAGATCCAATTCCCATACTAATTACTGTAACAGTAAGCGGGGTGATTTTTCCTTCCCGGTTAATTGACCGCCCGAGAAGAGCTGAACCGGCATTTACAATTACACCACCAATCATAATAATAATTCCGGTTAACCTGGATGAAGAAAAGTCGACAGGAAGAAAATACAAAAGAACACCAATTACAAACAGTAATACTCCAGCCCATTGTTTGGAAGATGGAATTTCTTTTATAGTTACAATTCCCAGCAGGGCAACAACAAGCGGTGTAAAATTCAGAATGAGACTAACCGAAACGGCAGGAAGAAGAGAAAGTCCTATAAATTGAAATCCCTGTGTAAGTGTATAAAAAAGTATTCCCAGTGAAATTAATTTTCTCCAATCATTTTTATCAAGATTCTTTAGGTCTGTAAATCTATTTGAAGTGAACATAAATGGAAGAAGAAATAAAAACGCAACAAAATATCTAAGCCCGGCAAATGTGATGGGAGGAATTTCATTTAGACCCTTCTTTATTATAATAAATGAAGTTCACCAGAGAAAGGTAACTAGCAGCGCTGAAAATATTGCGGCGGTTCTGGATATGGATCTGGTGATGATTATTCTCCCATAATATTACTTACTCATAAATAGTTTTATTGCATACATGAGAAGAAAAACTGCAAATATTTTTTTTAGGATTGTATCCGGCAGAGAGATCGCTATTTTTGATGATATATAACTTCCAATCACAAAAGTTATAATCATTATTCCAACAGCTTTTAGATTTATTAATCCAGCCTGGTAATAATTCATTACCGCCAGAATTCCGGCGGGAAGCAGAAGCAAGCCCAGTGATGTGCCCTGTGCTGTTTTTTGTGAATAACCAAGCAAACCGACAAGCATTGGGATTATTACTAATCCGCCGCCGATTCCCAAAACTCCGCTCATTAAACCGGCGGATAAACCAATAACCAGAAGAATTATTATCTCGTACATGTAATTGTCTTTTTTTATTTAGAAAAGTTTTTATTCCTTAACGCTATCTTTTAAAATCCATTCATTCGGATCGATTATAAAATCCGAATTTTGCGGTGTAAAAATTTCACCTCGGTTACTGTTCATTTCTAGGCGAACAATTTTATCGTTTATTTTAATCTCAACAGGTAAATTGAATTGAAGATTGTTTTCTGTTTCCCACCACAAAGTTAGTTTATTGTTATCTTGTTTATAATGCAGCTTCGGCAGCGAAGCATGACGCAAATAGACTTCCCAGAACCAATCCAATTTTTTACCCGAAATATTTTCCGCCATTTTCAGTAATTCATCTGTTGTTGCAAAACGGCACTGCCGTCCATCTTTAATGCTTTCCATTTCTTTTGTTGGATAAGCCCATCTTCTCAGAATCTTAAAAAATATTTCATCGCCAAGATAATATCTAAGTGTGTGAACAATCCATGCGCCTTTATAATAGATATCCATGTTATAACTCTCTGAAGAGGATTTTTCTCCGCGAGGCGCAACTGGAACTTTATTTGAAAACCGTTTTATACTTTTTAAATAACGATTGTATTCATCTTTGCCAAAAACTTTTTCAAGATAAAGCGGCTGCATGTAAGTGCCCAAACCTTCCGCAATCCAAAACTCGCTCCAATCTTTGCACGCAACAAGATTAGCCCACCACTCATGTGAAAATTCATGATGATGAAGCCAATCAAACTGAAATTGCTGATGATTCTTCCACCCATAACCGTAACCAATAGCGGTTTGATGTTCCATTCCAAGATGAGGTGCTTCAACCACTGAATATTTATCTGCACGAAACGGGTACGGGCCGATTAATTCTTCCTGAACTTTCATCTGCTGTAAAAATTGCGGGGAGTGTTCTTTTGCCCTTTCAAAATTTTCCGGCAGAACGTATACTGTAAATGGAAATTTTTCTCCAGTGATACTCGTGTAATCGTAATCAATTTGTTTGTAATTGCCCAGGTAAAACATCACGCAATAATTATTAATCGGAGTTGATACAAACCAATTCCAGGTTTTTGTTTTGTTATTATTATTGATAGCCGATTTAAATTTTCCGCTGCCAACACAAATCAATTCATCGGGTACTGTAAAATGTAGCAAAACAGAGTCAGCCCGATCAGAAGGATGATCTTTACATGGCCACCAGACATCTGCACCGCCTCCCTGGCATGTAACAGTCACCCAATCTTTTCCATCTTTGGATTTTGACCAGACAAATCCTTCGTCCCATGGGGGCCGCTTTGCAACTGTTGGTATTCCTGAATATGTAATTTTTGTTTGAAAGATTTTTCCATGTTTGAATGTATGCGGAAAATCAATCCAAATTTTCCCATCGGAATGAGTAAATTTCAGCGGCGTAGAATTTTTTTCTTCCATTAATTCCACCGATTCAATTTTGTAAATCTGATCCAGGTCAACTAGAATTTTTGTAATGTCGTTTATTGCTTCGGCACGCATTAATACATTTCCGTTGATTGATTTTTCAACGGTATTAATTATGAGAGAAATATCGTAGAATTTCACATCGTAGCATGATTGAAATGGAGATAAAATTCCGCCCGAATCCTGTTTAGTAGTTTGTGAAAATATTGCTGCGGCAAAAACGAAAAGCACTAAAAATTTTTTCATATAATTTTCTTTGTGACAATTAAAAATAATATTCAGTGATCTAGAAAAACAATTGTTATTTATAAAAATCAAAAATCTGTTTTATAGTTTTTTGATGCATCATCAATTACTAAAACCCAATCATTTTTTTCACTTTCACTGTCTGGTGCAACAAATGTTTTTATACCTTTATTAATATACTTTCCAATCAGTGTTGTTTTTCCATTTCTGGGATTTAACCAGCTGACATTAATAAATTCACCGGAAATTATTCCCAGATTAATTTGTAATATTTTTCTCTGATAACTATAAACAAATAAATAATCATTTCCGCGAGTTGCGGTAATGTAATTGTATTTACTGCCGATACTGTCAGCTATTATCGATTGATCCGCTATTCTCTCAAAGTATGGTCTGGAAAGAATTAGTTTTTTCAGAAAATTCATTTGTCCAGAACCGGGAGCGTTTATTGCATCAGTCCAATAGTCTGTTACGCCATACGCACCTTTGCCATCTGCGGGTTTATGAAACTGCATCACAGCATTGTTTCCATAAGTATGGACGCATGCCCCTGCAAACACTGACCAATAAGCGTATCTCCGCGCATCATAAGCTTTCCATCTTGTTTGCAAACTATCATGTAATCCATGCGGAATATTTTCGTAGGAGGGTTCCCCATCAAGAACCGGCTTAAGCGGGGTTTTCTTCA
>DAIEQP010000093.1 GCA_027347805.1 Ignavibacteria bacterium
GAGAAAGCGGCACAAAATTCTTCAGTAATAAAAAAAATAACAGATGCTCTAGATCAGGTTGATAAAATGGTGCGCGATACTTATGGAGATTTGTTAAAGAGTCATTCTATAATGGAATCATTTTTAATTATAGTTGTTGTAGCTGTTGTTCCTGCTGTTTGCGAAGAATTTTTATTCCGCGGCTTTGTTCAGAAAAGTTTTGAGCAAAGGTTTTCTCCATTCATAAGTATTCTAATTACTTCACTCTTTTTTGGATTATATCACTTCAATCCTTATGACTTGTTTGCACTAATTGCATTAGGCTTTTATTTTGGTTTTGCTGCACGTATGAGTGATTCCATTTTTGTTCCGATGACCCTTCATTTTGCAAATAACTTTATTACTGTTTTAGCTGTTCTAATTCTGGGAACCGATGAGTTATCTAAGAAAAGTGTAATTGGAGTTGAATCAATTGGACCGGCATTAATTAGTTTTTCAATATTGATAGTTATTTTCTTCGCATTTATTTATTATGTAAAGAGAAATTATGCTAAACTTACTTTTAAAGAAGGAAAACTTTCATGATTTGCCCAAACTGTGGTTCAGAATATGTCGATGGTGTAACTGAATGTTCCGATTGCCTTGTTGAGTTGGTACCTAATGAAGAGTTTTTGAATGATGACGATGTTGAAGTATCACTTGCAGATTGGAAGGAAGTTTTCTCATCAATTGATCCAATTGAAATTGAGATGATAAAAGCCAACCTTAAAGGAGCAGGAATTAACTCTGTTTCCTTATCCAAACAGGACACAACAAAACTAACTGTTTTTTATACAGGTTCTGCAGCAATTAAACTTTTTGTAAGAGAAGAAAATGTTGAAACAGCAAAACAGATTATTGACGACATAAACAAAACAGAAATAAATGGTGAAGAATAGATGACGAAAAAAATGAGCAATCTTACTTCTCGCGTGATTGTTTCCCTGATAGGAATTCCATTGCTTGTTGCACTTTGCCTCATTGGCAAAATTCCTTTTTTCATTTTTGTTGTTTTTATCGGCGCTGTTTCTTTTTATGAATTTTCAGGAATGCTTAAAAACAAAAATGCTTTCCTTAACAAACTGGTCGGATATCCAGCCATTATTTTGATTATCATTAATGAATACAAACACATTTTTGATTACCAGACTTTTTTTGTTTTAGTTACACTTGCCCTGCTTGGCATTGAATTATTCCGCGACCGTTCTTCTGCTATTTCAAATATCGGATCAACATTATTAGGAATAATGTATATCGGATTTTTTTCTGCATCAATTCTGGATGTAAGAGAATTCTACAGCGATTCTGCTTTCACATATTTTCAGGGCGGATATTTGATTCTCGCAATCTTTGTTTCAATTTGGCTTTGTGATTCCGGCGCTTATTTTATCGGCAGCGCATATGGATTACATAAATTGATGACCCGGGTTAGTCCGAAGAAAAGCTGGGAAGGCGCAGTTGCAGGATTTGTTTTTGCTGTAGCCGGAATGATTGCTTTCAAATCATTTGCAATGGATTTTCTTTCAATGCAAAATGCGGTTGCGCTTGGAATTATAGTAGGAATTTTCGGCCAAATTGGAGACCTTGTTGAAAGTTTAATAAAACGGGATGCAAACGTAAAAGATTCATCTGCTCTTATTCCCGGGCATGGTGGAATCTTTGATAGATTCGACTCACTTCTATTTACCGCACCAATTGTATATTTGTACCTTCAGTTAGTCAAATAATTTTTCAAATCCTGAACCTGATCCGGATTCAAATTGTTTAGTTAATCCTGAAACATTTTAAAGCAGAAAGTATTAACAAATGGCGAAACAAAAAATTTCAGTTGTAACTCTTGGTTGCTCCAAAAACACTGTTGATTCAGAAAGATTGATGGAACAGCTAAAATTAAATCAGTTCGATCTGATCAATGATGCGAATTATGCCGATTCGGTTGTAATAAATACTTGCGGTTTTATCGATGCAGCAAAAGAAGAATCTATAAACACAATTCTCTCGGCAATAGAACTGAAGAAGCAGGGCAAAATTAAAAAAGTTGTTGTTGCCGGATGTCTCTCGGAAAGGTATATGGAAGATCTCAGGAAGGAAATTCCTGAAGTTGATGCTTTTTTTGGTACCGAAGCGTATGAAGAAATCGTTGAGGAATTCGGCGGCGATCTGAAATATGAACTGCTTGGTGAAAGAGTAGTAACTACTCCCAAACATTATGCATACTTAAAAATTTCAGAAGGATGCGATAATCCATGTTCATTCTGTGCAATTCCATTGATGCGG
>DAIEQP010000107.1 GCA_027347805.1 Ignavibacteria bacterium
AAGAAAGATTGGAGACCGAGCAGCTCATAACTTGTTCTCAATATTTTATTGAGAGCTGATTCTTTAATCCCGTAATCCTGCATGAATACTAATCTATCTTCTTCATTCATTCTTGACAATTCAAGCTCAATTTTTGCGAAGAAAGGTATTAAAGCAGCATCCGTTTTTTCCAATTTCTTTTTCAGTTCAGAAATTTTAGAATCTACATCCGCAATTGAATTTTCATCGAAGTTAATTGCGATTGCCAATGGTTTTAAAGTAAGAAGCTGGTAACCGGATAATAGTTTTAATTCATTATCATCCAGCTTTAATGACCGCAGAGGCAATTCTTTTTCAGCATGTGCGTAGCACTTTTCAATAAGCGGCATCTCCCGCTTCAATCTATCATCTTTGGATTTTAGAATATCTTTTTTGATTTTTTCCAAACGGTTCTCTAAAAATGCCATATCGGAAAAAAGGAATTCAGTTTCGAGAAATTCTATATCTCTCAAAACATTAACTGAATTCATAGGATGCATTACTCCATCGTCTTCAAAAGCACGAATAACATAAAAAAGTGCATCATTGTTTTTGACTGCGGTTAAAAATGTAGTTGTTATTTTAACTTTATTGTCATCTGACATCTTTAGTCCGGGAATATCAAAAACTTCTATTGTAGCATTAACCTGCTTTTTGGGATTAAAGATCTTGGTGAGTTCATCAAGACGTGTATCAGGAACTTTAACTACTTCAATCGCAGCTTCATCTTTTCCTGAATGTGAATGTGAGCCGCCCTGAGAAAGAGTTTCAAATAATGTTGTTTTACCGCTGAACTGAAGTCCTACTAAACCAATTTGCATGTGCCTCTCTTTTTATAAATATTTTCCTCTCAAAATATAACCAAAATATGAGGAAGTTCAGGAGACGATTTGCGTGTGTAATTCAATTTCTTCTAAAATAGTTGTTACTTTTAAACACTCGCTTAACTTTCCCTGGAAAACCATTGCTTTCCCCTTAACATGAGCTTCAAAAGTATAATCACGGGCTTTTTCAAAACTGCATTTTACAGCTTTTATAAGTTGTATAATTACTTCATCAAATGAATGATTATCATCATTAAAAAGAAACACTTTATATGGTTCCGAAATGGAAATCTGTTCCTCATCCTTGATTTCCGTTTTTTCAATCGGATTTTCTAATGTCATTATGCCTTCAGATGTGCTACCAGAATTTATAAAATTGTTCTGCAAAAATAAATTTGTTTATATTTGATTTGCAGGTGTTTTTATCATTATCAAAATATTTGGAGGTTTAATGAAAATTGCTGTGTGCGTAAGTCATGTACCTGATACAGCAACCAAAATCAATATCGCTGCCGATGGCAAAAGTATTGATCCTTCTGGTGTGACTTATGTTGTGAATCCTTATGATGAATTTGCTATTGAAGAAGCATTGAAAACTAAAGAAAAATTAGGCGGAGAAACTGTTGCAATAAGTTTGGGTGGTGAAGCAAACAAAGAATCTTTGCGTAAAGCTTTAGCAATGGGAATAGATAATGCTGTGTTATTAAAAGATGATTCAAACCGCGATTCAATTTCGATTGCGAAAGCTCTTGCTGAAGAAATCAAAGCTCAAGGAGCCGATCTTGTGTTTTGCGGGAAACAATCAGTCGATTTGGATAATTCGGTTACTGGTCAATTAATTTCCGAAATCCTTGGTTATAATTCAGTTTCAGTTGCAGTAACATTTAATCTTGATGGAAATAAAATTATTTGCGAAAGAGAAATTGAAGGTGGAAAAGAAATTATTGAAACAACTCTGCCGGCAGTTATAACTGCTCAAAAAGGGTTGAATGAACCTCGATATGCATCTCTTAAAGGCATAATGGCTGCCAAGAAAAAAGTAATTGAAGAAAAGCAGCCGGCTCAATCAGGCAGCTATTTAGAAATAGTTGCTATGAAAAGACCTGCTGCAAAACAGGCAGGTAAAATTGTTGGAACCGATGCCAGTGCTGTTCCTGAATTGGTTCGTTTATTAAGAGAAGAAGCAAAAGTTATCTAAGAGGATCATATGACAAAAATTTTAGTTTTCATCGAACAAAGAAACGGACAAATAAAAAAAGCATCATTGGAAGCGGCTAAAACCGCTGCCGATATTGCCAAAAGTTTAAATGCAGAAATAAGTGCGGTTGCAGTTGGTAATGAAATTAATTCGTTGGATTCTGTTGGCGGCTATGGAGTATCAAAAGTTTATCATCTGAAAAATGCTGAATTGGGAAACTATTCTTCATCTGCATATACTCAGGCTTTATCAAATTTTGTTAATGCAAATGGCACAGAAATCTTTTTCTTCCCGGCAACTTCGATGGGAAAAGATTTGGCCCCCAGAATCTCAGTTAAAATGGATGCGGGACTTGCAGTAGATTGTGTTGCACTTAATGTTGAAGGCGGACAGATAATCGCAACTAGACCTATTTATGCCGGAAAAGCATTAATGGATGTTAAAATTAATTCAACAAAAAAAGTTTTTGCACTCCTCCCAAATGTATTTAATGCCGGCGCTCCATCAGATCAAAAAGCTGAAGTTATTATTGAAAATGTAGAGTCACCAAACCTTAATGTCAAAACAGTTGAAATTAAAAAAGCTGAAGGCAAACTGGATGTCGCTGAAGCAGATATAATTGTATCTGGCGGAAGAGGAATGAAAGGACCTGAACATTTTGGAATGATTGAAGAATTGGCAAATCTGCTGGGTGCAGCAACAGGCGCTTCCCGCGCTGTTGTTGATGCTGGATGGAGACCTCATTCAGAACAGGTTGGACAAACAGGAAAAACAGTTTCACCAACTTTATATATTGCACTTGGAATTTCAGGAGCGATTCAGCATTTAGCCGGAATGCGTTCTTCGAAATTTATTGTTGCGGTTAATAAAGATAAGGATGCACCAATATTTCAAATTGCAGATTATGGAATTATCGGCGATATTTTTGATGTTGTTCCTAAAATGATTGAAGAAGTAAAAAAAATAAAAGCGTAACGTGAATAAAATACAAGTAGAAATATTAGGTTTATCGGCAAGTCCATCGGCTGGCGGTGCATATGCACTATTATTAAAAGAAATTTATGGTGTGCGCCGCCTTCCAATTATAATTGGTTCATTTGAAGCACAATCAATTGCTCTTGAAATGGAAGGTATCAAACCACCTCGCCCGCTAACACACGATCTTCTTAAAAATGTAATTGAAAATCTTGGCGGTAATGTTTTGGAAATAATTATTGATGAATTGAGAGATAATACTTTCTATGCAAAAGTACGCTTAGAAATTTCATCAATGACAAATGATATCGATTCAAGACCAAGTGATGCTATTGCGCTTGCAGTTAGAACTGGAGCTCCTTTGTTCGTAGCAGAGGAAGTTATGAAAGTTGCGGCTTTCATTCCAAACAGCGATGAATCTGATGAACAGTTATCGAAAATGTTCGATGAAGAAGATAATGAAACTCCATCACAAAACGATATATCTGAAACAAAACTGGCAAATCTGCAAAACTTACTTAGAGAAGCGATAGAAAAAGAAGATTATGAAAGAGCAGCAAAACTCAGAGATGAAATTAATCAATTACTTGGAACAAAAAATTAGTTAAACACTTGTCGGCCAATTTCGCATTCCAAACATTTATTCTTTGAGCATAGACTTCTAAATAATTCCAGAATACCTTGAGTAATAATTGTCCTGTTTAATTCATTCTGAAGACTTAGTATATCTGCTATATCCGAAACTATTTTATTATCGATAGTCTGTGCATAAACCGAATAAACTTTCATAACTTTTTGCGATAATTTTTTATTACCATAAACATCAAAGTAAATTGAAAGGAATGGTAAAATAATATTTATCACAATTTCATCAGCGCGAGAAGCACCAATAAAATAATTAAGATCTTTTGATGTCTCCTTTCCGGCAATAAAATGGCTTTTCCAATAACCGCTTGATTTTACAATGAATACTGATCTTAAACTGCCGATAAGAACATTCAGATTTATTATTTCATTTACTTTTTTAATGATAACTTCAATCATGTTATTGTTGATAATTTCATTAATCATTCTAGCCCCGCCCGCAAGCCTTACAGTCGGGAAATTCTGGGGTCTCAGACGAAAGAAATTCCATTTCTCCTCAGGAAGAAATTTGCTGTCATAAAACGGCTGGATGGAAGCCCAATGAAGATTTAATCGTTCCCAGTATTTTCTTTCTTCGATATCATAATTTTGTAATGATTCAGGAAATAAACCGCTCACTTTAAAAAGAGCCGCTTCGTATTTTTCTATAATTGTACCATCTTTTTCAATTTGCTGAAGGGTTTTTATATCGAGATTTTTAGCGAGTTCAAACATCTGGGTTCTATTTTTATTGTAACCAAGCGCATCAAAAATCTGTTCATATAAAAGTTGTTTCCAAACCATAGGGGAATTAAAATCAGTAAATGAAAATTCTTTCTCATGAAATTTTGGTGAAAGTTCATACGAAATAACAGGCTCTTTAATTCCAAGTTCTTCAAGAAACTGGAGTTCTTTTAAACGCTGATAAATTTTATTGCGTTTTCTTTCAAAACGCTGGATCCCCATCTGAACAAGAAAATCATTTACATTTTTATTTTCTAATGAATGAAGTGCGGAACTGCATTTTAATGATGAAGTATTATTTCCCGAATCATCTTCATTATATGAATGAAGATCATTTATTATTTTTTTATCAATATAATCCGAAAGGCAAATTGAAGGTATTTTTCTTCCATCGCGGGTATAAACACTATCCTGATTGATTTTATTTATTAAAGTAGCATGCAGAACAACTTTAGAATATTTACTATCGATATTATGACCATGAGCTTTCCAATCTGTATATGCGATATCAATCTCTATATCACCTACATAAGTAATGTTTCCAATTCTAACACGAGCGTTTAAGAAATCGGGGCCGGCAAGCTGGTCATTTAATGTACCACAGTCGAGAACAACAATTTCAATCCCCTCCTGTGTTTGAAAAGTCTTCTTAAAATTCTGATCTTTCCAAACCTGGTAAATGATACTCTCTTTGATGTTAAATTCCTGTCTCATTATCTAAACAAGAAGAAATTAATTTACTTTGGAATGTGCCCTCATTCCGGTAACAAATTACAATTAGAATTAAATAAATGCTAATAAAAAAATTTTATCGATTTATTTCAAAGATTGTTTTGTATAAGTATCCATTAATTCGGATAGAGATTTTGGGAAAGCAATGGAGTCATCGCAGTATAATAACGCCCTGCTAACGTTGATCAGATAATTTATATTACCCGCAAATTCAAATGCTTCAGTTACTTCATCAAGGTTTCCTCCCTGAGCACCAACACCGGGAAGCAATACAATTAAATCGTTAAATGAAGAAATATTCTGTTTCAAATCTTCGATTTTTGTTGCGCCGAAAACGATTCCGCAATTTTTATCTGTGTTCCATTCTGTAACTTTTTCAATCACTTTTTGATATAGGAACTTACCGTCTGCAAGAAGTTGATTTTCAAAATCCATTGCGCCTTTATTCGAGGTTAAAGCCAAAATGAAGTGAACTTTATCTTTGTATTTAAGGAAAGGCTGGAGCGAATCATATCCCATATATGGATGAAGAGTTACTGAATCAAAATTCAATTCATCAAAAATAGCTTTAGCATACATTTCGGAAGTATTGCCAATATCGCCTCTCTTTGCATCAGCTATTGTTAAAACGTCATCAGGAATAAATTTTAGAGTCTCTGAAATTAATTCAAACCCTTTGGGACCAAACTTTTCATAAAAAGCGAAATTCAGTTTATATGCAGCAGCACTTTTAGCGGTTGCTTCAATAACTGTTTTGTTGAAAGCGAGAATCGGTTCTTTTTCATCCAAAAAATATTTGGGAATTTTTTGTAAGTCAGTATCAAGTCCTACGCAAATATGCTTTTTCTGGTTAAACTTGTTTAATAATTTTTCACGAGCTGTCATTTATATTCCTGTTGATATTCCATTCAAAATTTAAGTATGCATTTTTCTATTACGATAAATATTTAACACCAATCCAATCATAAACATGTTCATCATTAATGAGGAACCGCCATAGCTTAAAAACGGAAGCGGCAATCCAATTACAGGTGTTATGCCTAAGTTCATCCCAATGTTAATTGCAAAATGAGAAAATAAAAGTGTAAGAATACCCACAACTACTAACACACTGAATTTATCTTTTGCACCACCGGCTATATTAAGTAAACGGACAAACAAAATCGCAAATAAGATTACAACTGAAATACTTCCGATAAAGCCAAACTCTTCACCAATTACGCAATATATAAAGTCGGTCCATTGTTCAGGAATAAACCGCAGCTGAGTTTGATTTCCCTGTAAAAATCCTTTTCCTAATAAACCACCGCTGCCGATAGCAACTTTTGCCTGCAAAGCATTATAACCTGCGCCAAGCAGATCAGCAAGAGGATCTAAAAATGTTTCAATTCTCTTCTGCTGGTGAGGTTTAAGAATTTTGAAAACGTAATCGAAAAAAAATCCCGAGGCAAGGTTAATCACAAAAATTGTTATACTATTGAACAAATCTCTTTTGAAGAAAAATAGTGCGGCAACTACACATAATAAAGCAATAGAAAAAGCTACACCTCCAAACAAAGATGCAAACACAACAAATCCAGGAGAAAGCACAACAAAAAGTCCAAATAAACTTATACCGCTCCAAAAAATCAAAACAAGTGTTATAATTGCAAAGACAATTGATGTGCCCATATCTGGTTCCAGCATTATCAAAAGTACCGGAACTATGCCAATAACAAGTGCAACAAGAAGATCTTTAATATTATTTATATCGCGGCTCTTGTATGTAAGCCAGTAAGAAAGGATAAGAATTGTGCCTAACTTGGCAACTTCAGAAGGTTGAAATCCAAATCCACCGATGCCAAACCAGCTTTTAGCACCATAAACAGTTTTACCAACAAGAAGAACTGCTAAAAGAAAAAACAAAGAGACCAGGTAAAAAGGAATTGCCATTGTCTTTATTGTTTGTGTTGGTAAAAACAATGCAACTAAAAAACCAAACAATGAAACAAATAAGAAGAAAAGCTGCTTAGCAAAATTTCCGCTTGCTGTGGGATGATGAACAGTTGAACTGTAAATTGCCAGCAGGCCAAAAATAATTAATCCAACTACCGGCAGGAAAACACCAAGATCAAATCTATCCTGAAGTTTATAATTAATTTTCATTTTTTTTTGTTCCGCTATTTGCAGAAGCTATTGAATAGCTGCTAAGAATTTTATCTACGCTTCCTTTTTGTAAATATGCTTTGATTACATCACGTGCAACTGGAGCGGCGGCCACACTACCAAAACCGGCATTCTCAACAATTACAGCTACAGCAATTTTGGGATTATCGTACGGTGCAAATCCTACAAATACAGAATGCTCTTTGCCATGAGGATTTTGCGCAGTTCCGGTTTTACCAGAAATATTTAAATCCGGTGATTTAATATTAGTAGCTGTTCCTGCGCCATTAACCACTTTCCACATTGCTCTGCGAACAATATCAAAAGCATGATGATTAATCCCAATATCATAATATTGCGGTTTTACATCAATTTTTTTATTTGTTTCTGTTTCAATGTATGCTTTCAAAAAATGTGGTTTAGCACTTTTACCGTAATTACCAAGCAAAGCTGCATACTGAGCTAACTGAAGTGGAGTGACACTAAGTTCACCCTGCCCAATTCCTAAACTAATAACAAAGCCTTTCGTCCAACCTCTTTTTCCATAAACTCTATCATAATATTTTGTAGAAGGAACGATTCCATCTTTTTCTTCATTAATATCCAGACCGGATTTAACTCCAAAGCCGAATTTTTTTGCATACTTTGACCAGGTTTCCAATCCAAGTTTATTTACGAGGGAATAGTAATAAGTATTGCAGGAATGCTCAATTGAAGTTTCAAGATCAACACTTCCATGAACGTGAAGACATTTGAAAAACCTGTCACCAAATTGATAACCGCCATTGCAAGAAATTCTGTAAGATGAATCTATAATTCCCTCATTGAGAGCAGCAATTGCAGAAACCATTTTAAATGTAGAACCTGGAGAATAGTATCCCATTGATGCTCTGTTAAGCATTGGTTTATCAGGGTTTTCATTTAAATTTTTCCATACTTCAGAGGAAGTTACTTTTGCAAAATCATCGAGATTAAATTCAGGAGAACTAAGGAATGCAAGTATTTCGCCTGTGGATGGTTCAATTGCAACAACCGCACCTCTCCTGTCACGAAAAGATTGTTCTGCAACTCTTTGAGCATCTTTATCGATTGTTAAAACTAAATCATAACCTTTAATAGTTTTTGCATCTTCTTCACCATCCTTATAACGTCCAATTGTTTTCTGCCGGCTGTCGATTAACATGTAATTAATTCCCTTCTCGCCGCGCAAAATATCTTCATAAGTTTTTTCGAGCCCGGCAAAACCAATTTCATCGCCCATCATATATTCATCTTTACGTTTCTGCAAAATATTCAGCGGAATTTCTTTTGCATATCCAAACATATGTGCACCTGTAACTCCAAAAGAATAATCTCTCTGGGTTTCCATAACATAATCAACACCTGGAAGTTTGGAAGCGTTTTCTTCATACCAAGCTATTACTTTAAAGCTAACATCTTTTGCAATTCTTCGGGGAATGTATTTTGAATAACTTTCGTTCGCTTTCAAAATCTTATTGATATATCCAGGTGAAAAGCCAAGTACGGCTTCTATATATGGTGAAAGACTATCTTTATAGGTTGATGGGGTTATACGTAAAGTAAAAGAAGGTTTATTCCCAACAAGTACCTGGCGATTTCTATCATAGAAAACACCGCGAGGAGCTGTTTGGTAAACAGGTTTAACGCTATTTTCATCTGAACGTTCCGAATATGTTGGAGCGTTAATGATTTGCATATTGAAAAGTTGAGCGCAGGATAAAAGTACAAACCCGACAACAACAACAAACAAAATTCTTTTTCTTGCTGGGGAGCCGAAAGCATTATCATTCATAAACGTGAACTCCGCGAATTGAAAACAACAACACCAATCCCAAATAAAATAGTATAAACCGCCGGCAATGATGAGCAATCAAAAATAATTGTACCCAGCCCGGCTTCAGGATTAAAATTCCCAACCGTAGAATAAATAATTGATTGAACGAATGAAGCGATAAAAAGAATGACCAAGAAAAAATATGTTGATGTATTTGTGTCAATTCTGTTTT
>DAIEQP010000110.1 GCA_027347805.1 Ignavibacteria bacterium
ACTTAGCGGTAAAAAAACTGGAATCGCAATTGGTGATGTTTCCGGTAAAGGAATTGGCGCCGCAATTTATATGACATTAACAAAGGGAATTCTTCAAGCACATGCAGAAGAAGATGTTTCACCTCGAAATGTTCTCGCAAAAGTAAATCGCTTACTTTACAAAACTATTGAGAAAAATTCTTTTGTGAGTATGTTTTACGCTATTCTTGATGTATCTACAAATAAAATTCTCTACTCACGTGCAGGTCACAATCCAGGAATTTTAACAAATCAGCTTAGCGGAGGGACCAAACTTTTGCTTAGCAAAGGAATGGCATTAGGACTTGAAGAAGGAAGTATTTTTTCTTCCACTCTCAACGAAGAAGAATTTGAACTGATGCATGGTGATGTTTGCGTTCTTTATACCGATGGTTTTACAGAAGCAATGAATGATAAAAACGAACTGTTCGGTGAAGACAGATTAATTCACCTAATTGAACAAAACAGAAATCTACCGGCAAAAGAATTGATAAATATTATATTAAAGGAAGTAAACAATTTTGTTGCAGGCTATCCCCAGCATGACGATATGACTATTGTAATTCTGAAAAGAATTTAGCATTACTTTTACTCATGAATCAGAATTAATATAAGCACTTTGCTTTTTTAAAATATTTTCCCTTCCACATCTGTTCAAAAGTTATTCAATCTTCCTACGAAATTATTCGTAACTTTTTAAAAGAAGACTGCGTCTAAACATTTGAAAAGAAAAAGGAAACTTATGAAACATATTTTTACGATTTTTATTTTGATCACCTCCCTGGTTTTCGCTGCTAATAATGAGAAAGTTCTAAAACTTAAAAAAATTGAAAAGCCAATCTTGATTGATGGCTATATTGATGAATCCTGGGGCAAAGCCGATTCTTCGGAAATGCAATTTCAACTTTCCCCTTATTATGGAAAGCCGGCTTCTAGAAAAAGTTATGTGAAAGTTATTTCCACAGAAACATCACTCTTCTGTTTAATTGTTTGCTTCGATGAAAAAGAAAATATTCAAAAAAATTCAGGTAAACTTGATGACGGCGGCGGTGATGTCTGTTCAATAATGCTGGATACATTCGGAGATAAAAGAACTGCTTATAAATTTGCTGTAAATGCCGCCGGGGTAAGAGCAGATTGCAGACTATTAGATGATGCGCGCAATCGTGATTACAGCTGGGATGGAATCTGGTTCTCCGATTCCAAGATTTACGACTGGGGTTATGTAATTGAAATGGAAATTCCATATAAATCAATTCAGTATGATGAAAAACTTTCTTTTTGGGGATTGGATTTTGACCGGTGGCGGCCGATTGATTCAGAGGATATATACTGGTGCGAATATGAACAAAATGAAGGACAGAGAATTTCTAAATTTGGAAAATTACTCTTCGAAGATTTCAAACCTTCGATCAAGGGTTTGAATCTTGAACTTTATCCGGTTGTATTTGGCAAAGTTGATTATATTGGAAATAATAAATACAAAGTAGATCCAAAAGCCGGGCTGGATATTTTTTACAATCCTTCTCCGCAATTAACTTTTCAGGCAACTGCTAATCCCGATTTTGCACAAATTGAAGCTGATCCATTTACATTTAACATTTCACGTTACGAAACTTTTTTTAATGAAAGAAGACCATTCTTTGTTCAGGGCCGAGAAATTTTTATGCCTTCAGGTAAACAAAATAATTCCGGTTTCTATCAGCCGCTTGAATTATTTTATTCGAGAAGAGTCGGCAAAAAATTACCGGATGGTTCTGAAGTACCAATTACTTTTGGCGCAAAAGCTTTTGGAAGATTTAACGATTGGGAATATGGCGGCTTTGTCGCAAGAACTTCAGAAAAGGAATTCACAAATTCTTCAAGTCAATCTCAGACTGAAGATGCCTCAATTTTTGTATCCGGTCGTGTAAAAAAACAAATTCTGGATAATTCATCACTAGGAGTTTTATTTGTAGGCAAACAAACTGCAAACGATACTTACGGTGTTATTGATATCGATGGTGCATTCAGGACCTCCGACTGGCAGTTGTCATATCAACTTGCCCGTTCAATAAAAAACAACCAGGGAGATTTTGCCGGTTCATTGGGATTTGTAAACTTCGGTTCATCATGGATAAATATGTTTAGAGGAAGATTTGTTGGAGAAAATTTTGATGTTGATCAGGTTGGTTATGTTCCATGGAAAGGAACATTTCAGGTTACTGCTTTAACAGGTCCAAGCTGGTATCCAAAAAATGGTATTATTTCAAATGTTCTCATATTTACTGGTCCATATCTTAATTACGAAAAAATTGATTCGTTTATGGACTGGTGTTACATATTTGGATTTGATGTTAACTTCAGAGGCAACATTGGTATGGAGGTTGAAATTGATGCGGGTAAATCCAAAGACAACAATGTAAATTATAATTTTACTGCTTACAGATTGAGCACCTGGATCAATCAGGCGAAATGGGACGCAAATGTATACGGCGGATATCAAAAAACTTATAATTTTTCCCGTGGATATAACGCAGGCTTTGCAAACATGGGTTCAAGTGCAAGTTGGCGGGCACTTAATTTTCTTGAAATTGGAACTTCATTTAATTTTTGGCTGGAACAGAATCCCGACGGAGATATAGAAGAAATTACTTATAACGCTCGTCCTTATTTTTCTTTAACTCCGGTTAATGATTTGAATATCACCACATATGTTGATAATACCTGGAGAAAAAACGGAAACGGAGTTGATAATATTTTTATAGGATTTCTATTTGCATATCAATTCTCTCCCAAAAGCTGGATTTATTTAGCGATAAATGAAATTCATGATAGAAATAATCCGGATAATATTTTACGAATGACTGATAGAGTGAGTGTGTTCAAATTGAAATATCTTTATTACTTCTAGTAAAAAAAACCGGTTTTATTAAAACCGGTTTTTTTTGGAATTACAAATTTTTACTGGCAGGGATTTTTCATTTTCGAAATTGCGTTATTCCATTTAGTCAATTGATCTGCAGTAAGAAGCTGACCGATCTTTGCAAACAAACCACTTCTTAAATCACACATTTTTTGTTTGATTGTTTTTGAAACCGGATTGTTCTCTATAGCTGTGCGAGTAGCTTCATTCAATGCTTTAATCTTTTCTGCTGCCTGCAGTCTGGTTAGTTTTCCAGCTTTAACATCATCTGCAATTGCTTTTCTTTTAACATTTGCATCATCTATAATACTCTGATTAGCACCAGCAAATTCTTTTACAAGCGGTTTAATGGATTCATGGTAAGCAGTAACCAAATCTTTGATCTTTGATTTCTGATCATCAGTGAGTTGGAGTCTTCCGAAAAATACACCTACATCTTTTCCCCAATCGAATAATTGAAGCCATCTTCCGCCGCCTAACATTGGCATAATCATCTGATTATTTCCAGGTCTGCCATCCATCAGGTTAAGAAAACTATATGAAACCAAACTTGTATTCATCTGCATCGGTGTTTCGATTGTTGCGTCTTCAATCGCATTTGACACGTCTGTATAATCAACAATCATGAATGCCGGTGAATTCAAATCTATGTTTTTTGGTGATGTAATTTCATCATGTTTATTGCAGCCGGAAACAATAAGTAATGTCAAAGCTGCAATTGAAAACAATGAGAAGAATTTTATTTTATTCATTTGAACCTCCAGGTTAATTTACAAACCTTCGACATTGTATTTTTTATTCGGGTTTAAAGTGCAAAGAAAATTGCATATTATCAATTATATAGACAATCATTAACAATAATTAATATTTTTTGAATCATCGACATGTAAAATTATATTTGAATCGCTCAAAAAAAAAGGATTTCTATGAACATCACAATAAATGGTTTATCTGTAAATACTTTTGGCAACCCTGAAAAACAGTCAATAATATTTATTCATGGCTTTCCTCTTGATCATTCAATGTGGAAAAATCAAATTAATGCCTTGGAGGAAAATTTTTATTGCGTTGCGTACGATGTCCGTGGTCTGGGAAAAAGCACTGTGGATTCGGGTCAATATATGCTGGAATTTTTTGTTGAAGATCTGCTGGCAATTATTGACGAATTGAAACTTGTTAAACCATTTCTATGCGGGCTTTCTATGGGCGGCTACATTGCCTTACGAGCTGTTGAGAAAAAACAGGAGTTATTTAACGGATTGATTTTATGCGATACAAAACCCGAAGCCGATTCTGATGCAAATAAATTAACTCGTGCTGCAAATATTAAAATGATTGAGATAGAGGGGAATGAAAAATTTTCCGAAATGTTTGTAACAAATTGTTTTGCCGAAGAAACTCCTGCTGCTCAGCCACAAATGTTTAATAATTTTTTAGATATCGCAAAAAAAAGTAATCCTGTTGGTGTTAAAGGCTGCATAATCGCAATTATGAGCAGAACAGATACAACTTCTTTCCTTCATAAAATAATTTTGCCTACACTGGTAATCTGCGGTGCATACGATAAATTAACTCCTCCCCCGCTTATGCGGTCAATGGCAGAAAAAATCACTGGAAGTGAATTTGCATCAATACCTGCAGCGGGACATATGGCGCCGCTGGAAAATCCATCTTGTGTTAATGATTTAATCGGCGGGTTTTTGAACAGAAATTTGTAAAAACTGCTAATCGGGAATATTGTGTTTTATTAAAGTATCGATGTTTTTGAAATTAGGATTATCTATTTTCTTTTGGGAATCGCTAACTATACCAGGTTTTTTAACTTTTACCGGTTTATCAGTTGCATAAACTTCCTCGGTAGCAACAACTCTGTTTATATTTTTGAAATTTGGATTGGCCAATGTTTTCTTCTTAATGGTCGATGCTGGTTTGGCTCCTTTAACAGAAGTATCCTTGATTGATGTTGAAGCAGGAAGTGAAACTACAGGATTTTTTTCTTTTTGAATTACACTTTCAATACTTTCAAAATGACTTGAATTATTTTCAACAGGTTTTTTCTTTTCTACAACTGCTTCTTTTCCTTTTTCAACAATCTTCTGCGCAGTTTTCACAACTTCCTGCTTTGTAGTAGGAAACCTGAAAGAATAAATACCGCTTAAACTGGCAGCAAGAATTAATGTAATTACACTTGAACAAAAAATCGGAAGTCCAAAACCATATATTAATCTTGCAATTCTTCCTTTGGCTCTTCTATCAACAAGTCCGGTGGGATTATTAGAAGCTTTGCTCAATTCTTTAACAGCTAGATTTATTTTTCGTGTTGTATTCATTATCGAAATTGAGAGGGCCCAAAGAATTACAGTTCCAACGGCAAGTACAAAAATCGAAAGTTCTTTAGTGGTTGCAACCGCCATACCGACTATCAGAATAACAAAAAATCCAAGGAAGTAATTGATTTTTTGATTCAGCATTTTTTCCCAGAAAGCACGCTCCTGGTTTAATTCCCAGTTTAAATCATCACGATCATCATCTAAATATCTTTTAGCCATAATAAATTATCCTCTCAATAAAAATTAACTGTATGGCTTACATATTTTCCGTCTTCATAAACAAACTTAGAAGAAAAGAACTCATTTCGGCTGAGCCATGGAATAAATATTTTATCTCCATCCCAGAGATTTAAATCCAGAAGATTATCGTTATTAATCCATTCAAGATGCCCTTCCTTTGAATCGATTAAATTTCCGGTAAACTCTTTTGCAGTGAACATAAAAACGTACCAGTCTTTTTTCCCATCAAACATTGGAAAAGTTATTATTCCATGAAGTTCCGGATTTATTAATTTTAATCCGCTTTCTTCTAACACTTCACGAATAACGCATTCTTCCGGAGTTTCACCCGGCTCAAATTTTCCGCCGAGCCCGTTCCACTTCCCTTCATGATAATCATTCTTTTTCTTGTTTCGAAAGAGCATTAATGTCTTTCCATCTTTTATCACATAGCAAAGTGTTGCAAGCTGCAAAAATTTATTCCTTCCAATTATTTATTTATTGAATCTGCCAGCGTCTGTGAAATTTCATCCAGTTCTTCAAGAAACCATTTTACTTTTTCGGCTTTTGCTCTTTTGCTGTCTCTAACAAGAGCGAGCCAGAGTTTTGCCTCGTTGGCAAATTTGATTGCATCAATTGTACTATTCGTTAAATCCTTTTTTGTGGTAGCTGCAGAAGCTTCAATAAATTTACTTATAACTCCGGTTCCATTTCTGAAAAGTTCATCATTTATTTTTTTGGATACTTCTTCCTTGGGAAGCGAATCAATTAACTCAATCAGTTTCAATGTGAAAAAGTAAATTCTCTGCTTAAATTCACTGCGCGATTGTGGTGTATTTAATGTCATAGATTCCTCAATGTTTGCTCAATCCTAAATAAACATCTTTGAGTAAATAATTTTTCACATAATCAGTAACACCTTCTTCAACATTCATAACCGGATTTATGTACCCGGCATTTGATAATTTTGCAATGTTCCCCTCAGTAAAATATTGATATTTATTTCTAATCGATTCAGGCATATCAACAAATTCAATATTGACCGGTTTGCCGAGAGCGTTAAACAAAGCCGTTACAAGTTCAATCCAGGTCTGCGCTTTTCCGGTTCCCACATTAAAAATTCCATTTTCATCCTGATGATCAAGAAAATGGAGCGTCATATCAACCGCATCTTTTACATAAATAAAATCTCTTTTCTGTTCTCCGTCTTTAAAATCCGGTCTATGCGATCTAAACAATTGCACTTTGCCGGTATCTCGCACCTGTTCAAATGCTTTGTGCACAACACTTCTCATATCATCTTTATGATATTCATTTGGACCATAAACATTAAAATATTTCAGACCAACTACTTTATTTAGTAACCCATTCCGTTTAATCCATAAATCGAACAGGTGTTTGGAGTAGCCATACATATTCAGCGGGCGAAGAGTATCAATTTTATTTTCATCGTCATTATACCCGAAAGAACCGTCGCCATATGTAGCCGCCGACGAAGCATAGATGAATCTAGTTCCATTTTCGAGGCAGAATTTTGCAAGCTCTTGTGAATAATGATAATTGTTATCCATCAAATAATCTGCATCTTTTTCAGTTGTAGATGAACAAGCACCAAGATGAATTATTGAAGTGATTTTGAATGGCGCGTTTCTTTTTAGGATTAATCCCATAAAATCATCTTTGTGAAAAAAATCTGCGTATTTAAGTCCGTTTATATTTTTCCACTTTTCATCTTTTCCCAATTCATCCACAATAACAATTTTATCAATTCCCATTTTGTTAAGCTTCCAAACAACAGCGCTTCCAATAAAACCCGCTCCTCCGGTTACAACTATCATTATCTTCCTGCTAATTTGTTATATTTGAACGAAAGTTAACGATATATCACTACTGAATCAAAATAGAAATTTCTTGCTGATGAACTTCTGTTTGCGAATTAATTGTTAAAATAGAATAATATCATTGCAGGAAAAAGAAAGTATAATATGAACAAAACATTTGAACAGCTTAAAAAATTATTGGAAGAGAAAATTCTTGTTCTTGACGGTTCGACAGGTGTTTTCATTCAACAATTTAAACTGACCGAAGAACAATTTCGGGGAGAGAGATTTAAATCTCATCCTGCAGATTTAAAAGGAAATAATGATATTTTGGTTTTAACACAACCGGAAATGATAAAAGATATTCACAGAAAATATTTGGAAGCCGGCTCGGATATAATTGAGACAAATACTTTTAATGGTACATCAATCTCGCAGGCAGATTATAAAACCGAAAATTTTGTTTATGAAATTAATTTTGAAGCAGCTAGAATAGCAAAAAGCATTGCTGATGATTTCACAAAACTAAATCCAGATAAACCAAGATTTGTGGCCGGTGCTCTTGGCCCAACAAATAAAACTCTTTCTATTTCGCCGGATGTTAATGACCCCGGTTTCCGTTCTGTAACTTTTGATCAGGTTGCAAATTCATTTAAAGAGCAGGCGCTTGGATTAATTGATGGCGGTGCAGATATTCTTCTTGTGGAAACTATGATTGATACATTAAATGCAAAAGCTGCACTTTATGGAATTATGGAACTGCTTGATGAGAAAAATATTGAAATCCCAATTATGGTTTCGGGTTCGGTTATAGATATGAGCGGCAGGACTTTGAGCGGGCAAAATACAGAAGCGTTTTGGAATTCAATTTCTCGCACAAAAAATCTTTTGAGTGTTGGATTAAATTGCTCACTCGGTCCCGAACAAATGAGACCATTCATTGAAGAACTTTCAAGGATTGCCAATTGCTTTGTAAGCATTTATCCAAATGCCGGACTTCCGAATGAAATGGGAGAATATGATGAGACAGCAAAAGAGATGTCCTCGGTATTAAAAGAATTTGCAGAGAATAATTTTTTTAATATAGTAGGCGGATGCTGCGGAACCACGCCAGATCATATTCAAGCAATAGCAAAAGTAGCTGCAAATTATCAACCGCGAAAAATACCCGATATAAAACCTTATTTAAGACTTAGCGGATTAGAACCTTTAGTAATACGTCCCGAAACAAATTTTGTAAATGTGGGTGAAAGGACAAACATAACAGGTTCTAAAAAATTTGAAAAATTAATTCTGGCCGGAGATTATGAAAGTGCTCTTGCCGTTGCTCGGGAACAGGTAGAAGGAGGCGCTCAGGTTTTAGATATTAATATGGATGAGGGTTTACTTGACTCAGTAGAAGCAATGAAAAAATTTGTTAATCTGCTTCAAGCCGAGCCCGACATAGCAAAGCTCCCAATCATGATTGATTCTTCAAAATG
>DAIEQP010000112.1 GCA_027347805.1 Ignavibacteria bacterium
AGGCAACTGTAATCGTAAAAAGAAGACCAAAAATTGTCGACCCGCAAGGTAAAGCTGTTGAACAGGGAGCAAAACTTCTTGGCTTTAATAATGTCCGCAAGACAAGAATTGGCAAATACATTGAATTTTTCGTTGATACTACCGATAAGGATCTTGCTGAAAAAGAAGTTAAGGAATACAGTGAGAAACTTCTTTCTAACCCGATAATGGAAGATTTTGAATACACGCTTGATGAGGTAAAATGAAACCGAAATTTGGCGTTGTAGTTTTTCCCGGTTCAAATTGCGATCATGATGCTTATTATGCCGTTAAAAAAGTTCTTGGTTACGATGCTGAGTTTTTGTGGCATAAGGATAAAGATCTTAAAAACAGCGATGTAATAATTCTGCCCGGCGGATTTTCTTATGGAGATTATCTACGTACAGGGGCAATTGCACGATTCTCTCCTATTATGAATTCTGTTTATGACTTTGCCGAGAAAGGCGGAACAGTTATAGGTATCTGCAACGGATTTCAAATTCTTCTTGAGATTGGTTTACTGCCTGGAGTTATGCTTCAGAATGAATCTCTTAAATTTGTTTGTAAAGATATTTATCTAACTGTAGAGAACAAGAATACTGTTTTTACAAAAGGGATCACAAAAGACAAAATTAAAATCCCAATTAAGCATGGCGAAGGAAATTATTTTACTGATGAAGATACATTAAAAGAAATTATAGCAAACGACCAGATTCTTTTTAAATACTGCGATTCAAATGGTAAAATTAATGATAGTGTAAATCCAAATGGATCTTTACAAAACATTGCTGGTATAACAAACAAGAAAAAAAATGTAATGGGTATGATGCCTCATCCGGAAAATGCAGTTGACCCGATAATTAGAAAAACAGATGGGGCTATGCTTTTCAAATCCGTTGCAAATAATTTATTTAATTAGAAAAGAAAGTATAGTAGAGGTATATAATGTTTGGAAATTTAGGCGGTGGAGAAATAATTCTTATCCTTCTTGTTGTTCTAATTTTGTTTGGAGCCAAGAAAATTCCTGAACTTGCTCAAGGTATAGGAAAAGGAATGAGAGAATTCAAAAAGGCTCTTAATGATGTTCAGGATGAAGTTAAAAACATCGAAAAACCAGAAGACAAAAAATAAGAATTATTAATCCCGGTAAATTACTTGCTTAACTACAAAACCCACTCGGAAAAAGTTTCTCTTATTAAAGAAGGAAAACTTTCTCTAAAAGAGAATATTAGCTTTTTTTTGAATCAGATTGATGAAAAGAAAAATCTGAATGCGTTTAATTTTGTTTTTAATGATTGCATAAATCAAGCAGAATCAATCGAAAATAAAATTAAACAAGGTAAGGCAGGTAAATTAGCAGGAATGGTAATCGGCATTAAAGATGTTCTTTCAATTCAAGATAAACCGCTCACCTGCTCTTCCAATATTCTAAGGGAATTCAAATCAGTTTACACTGCCACAGCTGTTCAAAAATTAATAGATGAAGATGCTATTATAATCGGCAAGACAAACTGCGATGAATTCGCAATGGGTTCATCGAATGAAAACTCTGCATTCGGCAAAGTATTAAATCCTTATGACAATACACGAGTTCCTGGAGGTTCAAGCGGTGGATCTGCTGTTGCTGTTGCGGCAAATCTTTGCGATGCAGCGCTCGGAACAGATACAGGCGGCTCAATTCGGCAGCCAGCTTCATTCTGTGGAATTTTTGGTTTGAAACCAACTTATGGAAGAGTATCTAGATTTGGATTAACAGCATTTGCATCTTCTTTTGATTCGATTGGGCCATTTACAAATTCGGTTGATGATGCGGCACTAATACTTGAAGTAATTGCCGGTGAGGATTTGAAGGATTCAACATGCCAGAAAAAACCTGTTCCCGAATATTCAAAGGAATTATCAGATGAAAGAAAATTCACAATTGGAATTCCAAAAGAATATTTTGCCCAAGGACTTAACCCGGAAGTAAAAGAATCTATTGAGAAAAAAATTGAAGAGCTCAGATCCAAAGGCCACTCATTTGTAAATATTGAACTTCCTCATACCGAATATTCAATTGCAACTTATTATATACTTACCACGGCAGAAGCTTCCTCAAACCTAGCGCGGTATGATGGAGCTCATTACGGCTACAGAACTAAAAAACCTTCCAACCTGAACGAGATGTATACTTTAAGCAGAACTGAGGGATTTGGAAGTGAAGTAAAAAGGAGAATTATGCTCGGCACATATGTTTTATCTGCCGGATATTATGATGCCTATTATCGCAAAGCTCAAAAAGTTCGCCGCCTGCTCAAAAAGGATTTTGATAATGCATTTTCTAAAGTTGATGTTATCTTAACTCCAGTTTGTCCGAATGTTGCTTTTAAAATAGGTGAAAAAACTAACGACCCGTTGGCTATGTATTTGGAGGATATTTATAAAACTTCAGCAAATCTGGTTGGTATTCCAGGAATCAGTATTCCAATAGCTAAAAACAGTGAAGGATTACCGATTGGTATGCAATTAATGGCAAATCAACTTGAAGAAAGCAAACTTCTTCTCTTTTCAAAAATGGTTTAACCAAAAAATGTTCTTCAAGAAAAAACAAAAAAGAATTCTTGTTGTTAGGACAGACCGCGTTGGTGATGTATGTTTTATCACACCAACTTTACGAGAACTAAAGAAATTTTTCCCCGACTCATATATTGCTACTCTTACACAGCCTCACACCAGCAATCTTATTTTAAATAATCCATATGTAGATGCAATAATAACCGACGATTTGAAAAAGGAAAATTTTTGGAAAGTTGTTAAGGAAATAAGGAAGCATAAATTTACACATGCATTGCTGATGTTCCCCACTGAACGAGCTGCCTACCAATTATTCTTTGCGGGAATTCCAACTCGCGTTGGTGTTGGTCATATTTTGTATGAAGTAATTACATTCATGAAAAGTGTTTCAAGAAATGATTACACTCCGCTTAGACATGAAGCAGACTACTGCATGGATCTAGCAAGAAAAATTGGATTGAAGTCTGATAATATTAAGTTGGACATATTTGTTACTGAGCAGGAAAAAACAGAAGGAATTCAATTCCTCGAAAAATACAATATCCAAAAAGACGATCTGAAAATATTTTTTCATATTGGTTCGCTCGGTTCTGCCCCAAACTGGACAGAAGAAAAATATTTTTCTCTGGTTAAAAAATTCTGCAGCGAATTTTCAGATAAGAATTATAAGCTCATTCTTTCAGCTCGAGAAATGTCTCCAGATTTTCGGAAATGGATAAAAGAACTTAATAATAATTCTATAGTTGATCTTGCTGATGATGTTGATAGTTTGCGTACAATGATAAAAATTATTTCACTTGCAGATATTTTCTTTGCACCTTCTACCGGGCCATTACATATTGCAGATGGATTAAACATTAAAACGATAGGAATCCATTGCCGAAGAAAAGTAAGTTCTGCTAAACATCAAGGAATATTGAATGATGTTTCTATAAATTTGGAAGTAAGTCGGGAATTTTGTGATGGTAATTGCAGCGCTGACAAAAATTCCTGTTCAATACAAACTGGTCTTAATGAGGAAGATGTTATTCAAGCAATTAAAAAACTTTTACAAATGAAATGAGAATTAAATGGAATTAGAAAATTTAAAAATTCCCAAGTGCAAAAATTTCAACGGATATAAACCCTGTATTTCATATAAAAATTGTTTAGAAAATGGCTGCCAGGATGAACGTGATGAGACAAAACTTGGTACAAAAATTTTAATAATTGCTCTCGAAGCTTTGGGAGCAGTTTTAGATTATACGGCAATTTTACCTGCCGTAAAGAGAAAATTTCCTATAAGTACAATTTACTGGCTCACAATGCCAAGTGCCGAAAAAATTCTTTTCAATAATCATTTAATCGATAAGTTGTTTGTTTGGAATGATGAAAAACGAATGATACTCCGGCAAATTGAATTCGATTTTGTATTCAATGCCGATAAATCCGATTACGCATGTGCCTTTGCAAATGAAGTTAAAGCAAAAAACAAATTGGGATTCTTACTAAATGAAGATGGGAAAATAATACCTGCAAATGAATCTGCTCTATATAGTTATAGATTAGGCCTTGATGATCAGCTCAAGTTCCGTGATAATCAAAGGAACGGTTTGGATATCATTCATGAAGCATTTGAACTTGAATATAAGCGGGATGAATACACATACTTCTTTACAAATGAGGAGAAAGAATTTATTGAGAATTATAAAAAAGAAATAAATTATGATCCTTCGAAAACATACGTTGGCTTTAACACAGGCTGTTCAAATTTATTCCCGAATAAAAAAATGACAATTGAGAAGCATGTTCAGCTTATTAATGAATTAGCCGCTGATGATAGATTAAAAATTCTATTACTAGGCGGAAGAGAAGATACTGAACGCAACCAGCAAATAATAGATTCTTTATCAAGAGAAATTCAATCTCAAATAATAAACACTCCTTCTACGATGGGATTAAGACGCGGTGCATGTTTTATGAATATCGCCGATGTTGTAATCTCTGGCGATTCATTTGGTATGCATATGGCAATTGCCCTTAGAAAATATGTAATTGCATGGTTTGGTCTTTCTTGCTGGAGTGAAATAGAATTATATGATAGAGGAGAAAAACTATTCCAGAAAGATTTGGAATGCTCGCCATGCTGGAAAAGAGTCTGTCCCAAAAATCTTGAATGTATAAGCATGATCGATTTGAATAAAATTATTATGATTACTAAAAATTATGCATCAACTAATCTTAGAATTCTGAACAAGGTGTGAAATGAAATACAAAATTCCAATTTACCAGCCTGCACTCGATGGGAATGAAAAGAAATATGTTAATGAATGTCTTGATACTAACTGGATTTCGTCAAGAGGTGAATTCATAAAAAAATTCGAAGATGGAATGTGCAAATTCATCAGCAGTAACCATGCAATTTCGGTTTCGAATGGCACAGTTGCGCTTCATCTTGCATTGGTAACTTTAGGAATTGGTGAAGGAGATGAAGTAATTGTCCCCTCTTTTACATATATAGCTTCAGTCAGTACAATTTCATTAACAGGGGCAACACCTGTATTCGTAGATTCGCTAGAGGACACATGGCAGGTTGATCCCGAACAGGTAAGAAAAAGAATTACACCTAAAACCAAAGCATTAATGGTAGTTCATCTTTATGGCCACCCTTGTGATATGGATGCATTAACAAGGATTGCAAAAGAAAATAATTTGTTTTTAATAGAAGATTGTGCCGAAGCTTTTGGATCAAAGTACAAAGGTAAACATGTTGGTACATTTGGAGACATTTCAACTTTCAGTTTTTATGGAAACAAAACCATAACAACCGGTGAAGGCGGAATGGTTATGACAAACGATGAAACACTTTTCGACCGCGCTTATCATTTAAGAATGCACGGCTTGGCAAAATACCGTGAATACTGGCATGATGTACTAGGCTTTAATTATCGAATGACAAATATTTGTGCTGCAATTGGATTAGCCCAGCTTGAAAAAGCCGATGAGAAAATTGCGAAGAAAAGAAAACTAGCTGAATTATATAATTCTAAACTAAAATCACTTCCTGTCAAAACACACACAGAACATAATGATGTATTTCATACATACTGGATGTACTCCATCCGTGTAGCAAACCCGGAAGAAAGAGATGAACTTCGTGATCATCTAAAGAATGAGTTAATCGAAACCAGACCTACATTTTACCCGGTTCATACAATGCCAATGTTTTCTGCTAAGTATCAAAAATTGCCGGTAGCCGAAAGTTTAGGTTGGACAGGAATTAATCTGCCAAGTTGGCCGGATTTAACGGAAGCACAGATTGATGAAATTGTAAAGTCAATTGCAGGTTTTTACAAAAAATAATTAATAAACATTTGCCCAGGCAAAATGAATTGAAGAAATATCTTCATCATCTTTTTCATTCTAACTTCCCTTTTGCCTTTCCCAGATTTTTGTATAAGTCATTAGAGTAGTCATGGAATTCATCCAGGAAACGAGAAAACCATGGAATCCATCCTTATAGCCTTTCCTTGAAATAAAATCTGTAATGAATGCTGAAAGCGGTCGAAGAAAAATATCCAAAACACCAACTCGTTTATCTGCTTTTTGTTTTGCAGCCAGTGAAGAATATTTATTGATTTTGGAGATTGCATCTTCGAGACTTGAATAGGAATAATGAATAATATCCCCATCAATAATTCCAACATCCCCATCAATTTCAAAGCCTTCATGAATAAGTTTATCTTCCATTCTTGCTTTACTCTTTCTAAAAAATCTCATTTGATGATCCGGGTACCAAAATGCACTTTTAATCCACTTCCCTAGGAAATAATTTCTCCTTGCAATCTTGAAACCGGAATAAGTCGTATCAGTTTCAATTATCTTTAAAATAGAGTTTTTCAATTCATCAGTAATTCTTTCATCTGCATCAAGGCTCAGTATCCATTCATTACCAGCCTGTTCAAGAGAAAATTTTCTTTGTGAAGAGAAGCCTTCCCACTTTCTTTGAATTACTTTATCAGTAAAATTTCGAGCTAGTTCAACCGTTTTATCTGTGCTGAAAGAATCAACTACAATAATTTCATCCACCCACTTAATGCTTTCAAGACAGCCCAGGATATTCTTCTCTTCGTTAAAAGCTATAACCAGCGCAGTAATTTTTTTCTGTCTCAATTCAATTTTCATTTTTTTTGCAGAGCAAATTTAAGAATTAGCTAGGCCTTTAACTAAAAATGATAGAGGAAATTTCATCATCCTTTCTTAACTTTACCTTACGAATTCTGAATTAAACAGGAAAATATTATGAGCATTCTTCTTGATAAAAAATCCCGCGTTGTAGTTCAAGGAATTACTGGCGGTGAGGGCTCCTTTCATACAAAACAGATGATTGAATATGGCACAAACGTGGTTGCAGGTGTAACTCCTGGTAAAGGTGGACAAACATTTGAAGAAACCAACGTTCCAATTTATAATACTGTAGCTGATGCTGTTAAAGCAACAAAAGCAGATTCTGCTGCTATATTTGTCCCCCCTGCTTTTGCTGCCGATGCAATACTAGAAGCTGCTAATGCGGGAATAAAGGTTGTTGTTTGTATAACCGAAGGTATTCTTACCAAAGATATGGTTACAGTTTACAATTCGATAAAAGATAAAAATGTCAGGCTCATTGGACCAA